>CALWLV010000197.1 GCA_944381595.1 uncultured Roseburia sp. | reverse complement strand
GGTTGGAAAAGTATCAAATTAAAAATTATGAGCAATATATCAGAATGTTGTCTGTTGCTCTCGGAGCGGTTCTGGAAGATGGAGAGATGGAAAAAGGAAGAAAATATATCGGGTATATTCTGGAAGTTCCCGAAATGCTTGAGGAGGTTCGAAAGAATACGTCAAAGCTGGCGTATAAAATTAAGGACAAGCCCGAATTAGAGCTGGACGAGGTGTACCAAAATTATGTGAATCGTCTGAAAAATCTACAGGAATAGAAAGGGCACCCTTTGTGGTAGTATTGGTTTGAACCAAAACATACAAAGGGTACTCTTTTTATTTTGATAAAGGTGGTGAAGAAAGTGGAAGAGTACAAAAACATTAGTCATACATTTGAACCGATATATGATAAAAATTCCCGTATTTTAATATTAGGAAGTTTTCCATCTGTGAAGTCAAGGGAAAATAATTTTTATTATGGACATCCGCAGAATCGTTTCTGGAAAGTACTGTCGATTTTATTTCAGGAGGAATTGCCTCATTCTGTGGAAGAAAAGAAAAAATTTCTTCTGAGAAACCGGATTGCAGTTTGGGATGTGATAAAGACCTGCACCATTACAGGTTCCGGAGATGCCAGTATTCGGGATGTACTTCCCAATGATTTTTCAGAGTTATTTATGAATGTGAATTTTCAACATATATTTGCCAATGGTAATAAGGCATACGACCTATATATGAAATTTGTATATCCTGATTGGAAGATTGCCATTCAGAAACTTCCATCCACCAGCCCGGCAAATGCTTCTTATTCTTTGGAAAAACTTTTGGAAAATTGGAAAGTTATCACATCATAACTTGAAAAGAAGGGCAAGAACTGTTACAATAAAAACGTTGACAAAAAATATATAAAATAGGCAGAAAGATTGAGAGGTTCTATGCGAAAAAAATATTTGTACGAATTTATGGTATTTGCAAGTGCTTCGATTGTGCTTGTAGGATGTGATAAACACGTGGAAAATGATGGGAATCAAACGAAGAAAGAGATTACGGTGGAAAAGAGTGAGTATGGAAATCCGATTACAGGGTTTGATGAGTCTGGCAATCGCATTTATGGAGGGGATCCTGCAGCGCTTGTGGACGGTGATACGGTCTATTTGTATACGGGACATGATATCTCTACCGGAGATTCTTATGTAATTCCGGAATGGCAGTGCTATTCCACAAAAGATATGAAAACATGGAACTATGAGGGGGATATACTCTCCTGTAAAGATGTAAGCTGGGCGGATACAAACTCTGCATGGGCAGCTCAGGCAGTTAAGCATTACAGTAAAACAGAGGGAAAAGATTTATATTACTTCTATTTTTGTTCATGGGATAGCACATCAGAAGGAAAACAGTCCATTGGTGTTGCTGTTTCGGACAGCCCTACCGGGGGATTTGCGGATATTGGGGAACCATTGATTAAGGGAACGGTGACAGAAAATGAAAGTTCTACCTGGAATGATATTGATCCGACAGTATGGGTAGAGACAGATGAACAGGGAGAAGAACACCGCTATTTATGCTGGGGAAATGGAAAACTTTATATCTGTGAATTAAATGAAAATATGATTTCCGTAAAAGATTTGGACGGAGATGGTAAGATTACGTTTGGAACAGATATCATTGAGAAAACTGTGCCGGATCAGTTTACAGAAGCGCCATGGCTGTATCGCCGGCAGGATGCAGATGGAAATTATTATGGTGATTATTATCTGTTTTATGCATATGGATGGAGAGAACAAATGGCATATGCAACCACGGATGATTTGCTTTATGGAGAATGGAACTTTCAAACGATTTTGATGGAACCAACCGCGACTTCCAATACGAATCATATGTCGGTGATTGATTTTATGGGTAAAACATATTTCTTTTATCATAATGGATCTTTGGATGGAGGAAGTGGATATCGGAGAGTCGTATGTGTGGAGGAACTTACGTTTCAGGAAGACGGAACCGTCAATGCAATCAGTGAAAATGCAGCGGGACTGAATGGAGAAACCGTTTTGATTTCCAATAAAGAGGGAGAACTGCTTTCTCATAAGGCGTTTCAAAATTCATCCTCAGACAGTAGTTATCCTTATATGAATAAAGAATTGGGTATTTCTCTCAGTGAGGAAGAAGAGGACTGCATGTGGGTGCTGAAACCGGGAAAGGCGGATTCTTCCAAAGGAAGCTATGTATCCATAGAATCCTACAATAAACCGGGACTTTATGTGACTGCTGTGAATAAATTGGTTAAATTGTCTCAAAATTATAATGGAAATTTCGAGAAACAACAGACCTTTATTACGGTAGAAGGATTGGCAGGAGAAGGAGTTTCCTTTGAAAGTCTTTCACAGCCGGGGATGTATATCACAGTAGCAAAAGGAAATATTCTGAAACTGACGGATGGCTCGGATGCAGACAGCTGCACATTTTATCTGACAGAAGGAAACTAGACCTGAAGGAGGACATATATGTACGATGTATTAATTATAGGGGCAGGACCGGGAGGAATTTATTCTGCCTATGAACTGGTGAAATTAAATCAAAATATAAAAATTGCCGTGTTGGAAGAGGGAAATCCCCTGGAGAAGAGAAATTGCCCAATTGATGGCGATAAGATAAAATCCTGTATTAATTGCAAAACCTGTGGCATTATGAATGGATTTGGAGGTGCAGGAGCATTTTCTGATGGAAAATATAATATCACAAATCAATTTGGCGGTACCCTATATGAATATATAGGAAAAGAGAAAGCGATTGAGCTAATGCGTTATGTGGATGAGATTAACATGACGCATGGCGGAGAGGGAACAAAACTTTATTCCACTGCGAATACGGAATTAAAGAAAGTATGTCTGGAAAATAAACTTCATCTTCTGGATGCTCAGGTACGGCATTTAGGAACAGATGTCAATTATATTGTGTTGCAGAATTTGTTTGAAGAATTGAAGGATAAAGTTCAGTTTATTTTTAACTGCAAGGCGACAAAAGTGGACAAAACGGAGTTCGGATACGAAATCCTGTCTGAGAAGGGCACATTTCAATGCAGACAATGTATTATTTCTGTTGGAAGAAGTGGAAGTAAATGGATGGAAGGCGTCTGTGAACATTTAAATATTCCTACGAAGTCAAATCGTGTGGACATCGGAGTGCGTGTGGAGCTTCCGGCAGAGATATTCTCTCGTTTGACAGATGAGTTATATGAAAGTAAGATTGTGTATCGAACAGATAAATTCGAAGATTTGGTTCGTACATTCTGTATGAATCCACGGGGAGAAGTGGTAAACGAGAATACAAACGGAATTATTACAGTCAATGGACATAGTTATGCAGACCCGGAGAAACTGACGGATAACACCAATTTTGCACTGTTGGTTTCAAAGCATTTTTCGGAACCGTTTAAGGACAGCAATGAATATGGAGAGAGTATTGCAAGATTATCGAATATGCTGGGAGGCGGTGTTATGGTACAGCGTTTCGGGGATCTGGTCAGAGGACGAAGAAGTACGGAACAGAGAATTCAGGAAGGATTCATTGTTCCAACCCTGAAAGCAACTCCGGGAGATTTAAGCCTTGTGATTCCGAAGCGTATTTTAGATGGTATTATTGAGATGATATATGCTCTGGATAAAATTGCTCCGGGAACGGTAAATGATGATACTTTATTGTATGGTGTGGAAGTAAAGTTTTATAATATGGAAGTAGAATTGGACCACAATCTTGAGACAAGCAGTAAGGGTCTGTTTGTGATTGGAGATGGAAGTGGTGTGACACATTCTCTGTCCCATGCATCTGCAAGTGGAGTATATGTGGCCAGATATATGATGGAGAAGGGGGATTTCAATGAATAAGAGGAAGTTTATGAATGGTCTGGAGGAAGCATTATTGGAAAATATGAGTCCTGCCAGTGCCAGACCACATCTGGAATATTATAGTGATTACATCGATTCTCAAGTTCGACAGGGAAAAAGTGAAGAAGAGGTCGTAGAGTCTTTGGGAAACCCAAGATTAATCGCGAAATCCCTGATAGACGTTAATTCAGAAAATTATGGACAAAACAACAGTGAATTTTTTGAAAAGGAGGAACAAAGGTTGAAGAATGATAAATTTGATCTGCATCAGTTCACTGGTACAATGAAAGCAATTATCAGTGTTTTGATTGCCTTAATTTTGGTTGTGGTATTATTTTCATTGGTAGCAAGAACCGTATGGGTAATTTTTAAAATTGCAGTTCCATTATTATTGATTGCAGCTGTAGCAGTGATGGTATGGAGATTCATTGAAAAAAAATAGATATTATTACAAAAACGGCACAGAGGAGTTTCTGTGCCGTTTTCTGCTCAGACTATCTGCAGTCTTTTGAAGTGCTGTTCTGAGTTGTGTTTTTGGTAGAATTCTTAGATGTGTTGGTAGAATTCTGAGTGGAATTCTGAGTAGAATTCTGAGTAGAATTGTTAAAGCAATTCTTTGTTGTATTCTGGGTAGAGTTGTTTGCTGAATTCTTAGACATATTTTCCTCCTAATCTGCAGTATCAAACTGCGTTATAAATGGTTACAAAATTAGTATGATAAAAAAATTTAAAAATATTAAAAAAAAGACTTGCTTTTTTCGACAATTTATATTAAACTAAGAATGTAAAAAGAAATAACCCTTCAAATGTTTCTTTTTATGTTATAACCCCTTATTAATTATTTATACTCCCCTCAATACCTCGTGGCTCCCCCGCGAGGTATTATTTTTTTACTTCCCGGATTTATCCCGGGAAGTTTTTTTGATTTGACACATTTTTCTAATTTTAGCATATCCTTCAGTATACTGTGAAATATATTGCAGACTGGGCAGGAAAGGAGCGCATATGTATCTGGAAAATATTGCGGCGTGGGAGTTAAAAAATTATTTGGAAGATGGAAGTTATCAAATCATTGATTTGAGAAATGACAGAGATTATGGAAGAGCACATGTGAGGTATGCAGTGCATATTAGCCCTGAGGAAATTTTGACCGGGCATTTAGAAAAAATCAGTCGAAAGAAATTGATTTTATATTGTGGAAGAGGTGGGGAAAGTATGAAGATTGGAAGAATTCTTGCAGGGAAAGGTTATGTGGTCAAGAATGTGACGGGAGGATTTCAGGAGATTCAGAAATTTGGAAATTTACTGGATTAGTAAAGAAAAAATTTATTTTTTTCTTATTAAAATGCAATTGACAAAAGAGATAGGAAAACTTACAATCTAAGGGAGAATAAAATATATTGGAGAGCATATGAAAACATACACATTGATGGCACCTTGCCATTTTGGATTGGAAGCAGTATTAAAAAGAGAAATTTATGACCTTGGTTATCAGATTTTAAGTGTGGAAGATGGAAGAGTGACATTTGAGGGCGATGCGGAAGCCATCTGCAGAGCCAATGTATTTCTGAGAACAGCAGAACGAATTATGATTCTGGCAGGACGTTTTGAAGCAAGAACCTATGATGAACTGTTTGAGGGAATAAAAGCACTTCCGTGGGAAGAATATATTCCGGAAGACGGAAAATTCTGGGTAACGAAGGCTTCATCCATAAAAAGTAAATTATTCAGTCCGTCTGACATCCAGCGGATTGCCAAGAAGGCAATGGTTGAAAGGATGAAGGAAAAATATCAGGTTTCCTGGTTTCAGGAGACCGGGGCTGAATATCCGGTTCGTATTTTTATGTTTAAGGATCAGGCGATTATTGGTATTGATACCACCGGAGAATCGCTGCATAAGAGGGGGTATCGCAAACTGGCTTCCAAGGCTCCTATTTCGGAGACATTGGCTGCAGCATTGATTATGCTTACACCTTGGAAAAAAGACAGAATTTTGGTAGATCCTTTTTGTGGAAGTGGAACATTTCCTATTGAGGCTGCAATGATGGCTGCCAATATTGCTCCGGGAATGAATCGGGAGTTCCTGTCTGAGAAATGGACAAACCTGATTCCTAAGAAATTATGGTATGAGACGCTGGATGAGGCAAATGATTTGGTGAATGATCAGATTGAGACGGATATCCAGGGATACGATTTAGATCCCGATATGGTCAAAATAGCAAGGCAGAATGCAGCACTGGCAGGAGTAGATCACCTGATTCATTTTCAGCAGCGGGATGTAAAAGATTTAAGTCACAATAAGAAATATGGATTTTTGATTACAAATCCTCCTTATGGCGAACGTCTGGAGGAAAAGGAAGCGCTTCCTCAGTTGTATCACATTTTGGGGGAGCGATTTAAAAGTCTGGAAGACTGGTCTGCTTATGTCATTACTTCTTATGAAGATACAGAGAAATATATGGGATTGAAAGCAGATAAGAACAGAAAAATATACAATGGCATGATAAAAACGTATTTTTACCAGTTTATAGGTAAAAAACCTCCAAAAAGGCAGGGATAAGAAGAAAGAATGAAAAACAGGGTATACTATTTTTTTATTGCAATACTTGTTTGTGTATTTGGGTATTATGGGGTAAGAAGTATAACGAAAACAGAATATATTGCTCAGGGATATGCGATGGAGAGCCTGGCAGACGAATGGAAGAGTACGATTTCCTATAGCGTGAATAATGGGAATTTTACTTTGTTTGTCGATGGTGTACAGGTGGATGCCAGGAAGGAAGGAATTTATATGGATACATCCATGGTTTTGATGGTTCCATATGAAGAGTATCGCGATTTGTTCAACTGTGCTGTGAATTTTTATGATGGCAGCAGGCTTGTAATCGAGAAAGCAAATGTTGAGATGGTTATGAATGTGGGAAGCGGTGAGATTAGTGTAAGTGGAGCGAAGTATATTCTGGATGCAAAACCTGTCATGAGAGAGGATGTACTGTATGTTCCGGTAGATGCAGCTGTGAAAGGACTGGGGTATACCTGTACTTTGGATTTAAAGGAAAATACAGCTACCATTATCAATAATAATCCGGAAAGCAGTATTCTTCCATATCGCTATAGTTATGTAGAAAAGAATAAAAATACTGTAGTCAGAAAACAGGGAAGTCTTGGAACCTGCTGGGCAACAGCGGCTTTGACAGCATTAGAAACCACATTGATGCCGGAAGAACAATACTATTTTTCTGCCGATCATATGTCTTTGAACAATGCCTTTAATTTGAACCAGTATGAGGGCGGTTCCAGCACCATGTCTACGGCATACCTGTTATCGTGGATGGGACCTGTTCTGGAGCAGGATGACCCTTATGGGGATGGAGAGACAAATCCAAATCTTCAGGCTGTAAAACATGTGCAGGAAGTCCAGATGATAGAATCCAAGGACTTGAAAAAAATAAAGGAAATGGTATACAAATACGGAGGAGTAGAGACCTCCATTTATACCAGTATGCTGACCACGTTTGATTATTCCAGATATTATAATGAAGATACAAATGCTTATTGTTATGTGGGAACGGAGAAACCAAATCATGATGTGGTAATTATTGGTTGGGATGATAGTTTCCCAAAAGAAAATTTTAATGCAAATATTGAAAGTGATGGTGCATTTATTTGTCAGAATAGTTGGGGTTCTAATTTTGGGGATAACGGTATTTTTTATGTATCCTATTACGATTCTAATATTGGTATGCATAATATTGTGTATACAAAGGTAGAGGATACGGACAATTATGCTTCAATCTACCAGTCAGACCTTTGTGGCTGGGTAGGAAAATTGGGATATGACATGGATGAAGCATGGTTTGCCAATGCCTATACGGCGCAGTCAACAGAATTCCTGGAGGCAGTGGGATTTTATGCGACAGGAGTCAATACGGAGTATGAGGTATATGTTACCACCGAGTTTGAGGATGCAACATCTCTCACCGGACAGCTAAAAAAGGTGGCTTCAGGAGTTTTTGAAAATGAAGGATATTATACAGTGGATTTAGATGAACTCATTCCATTAGAAGAGGGTAGAAAATTTGCAGTTGTGGTAAAAATCAAGACTCCAAATGGAAAAAAACCGGTTGCCGTGGAATATGCAAGCGATTATTATACCCAAACAGTAGATTTATCTGATGGAGAGGGATATGTCAGTGCGGACGGCACACAGTGGGTCAATACAGAGTCATCTTATGCCTGTAATGTATGCCTGAAGTGCTATACAAGAAAATAAAGATTACAAACAGAGGAATAAAATGGAAAAGAAGAAAATTATATTTGCAACGACAAATGAAGGAAAAATGAAAGAAATCAGAATGATTCTGGGAGATCTTGATGTTGAACTCTTGTCTTTAAAAGATGCGGGAATTCAGGCTGATATTGAGGAGAATGGAACAACATTTGAAGAAAATGCAATGATTAAAGCAAAAGCGATCTGTGAACTGACAGGGGAAATGGTTCTGGCAGATGATTCCGGTTTGGAAGTAGATTATATGGACAAAGCCCCGGGAGTGTATTCCGCAAGATTCATGGGTGAGGATACTCCTTATTCGGTGAAAAACAAGGAAATCCTGGATCGTTTAAAGGATGCTGTGGGGGAGGAAAGAAGTGCAAGATTTGTTTGTGTAATTGCAGCAGCATTTCCGGACGGAAAAGTAATTACAACCAGAGGAACAGTAGAAGGATTGATTGGTATGGAAGAAAAGGGTACCAATGGTTTTGGTTATGACCCATTGTTGTATGTACCGGAATATGGAATGACAACAGGAGAAATGGATCCGGAGCTGAAGAATAAGATCAGTCATCGCGGAAAAGCATTGGAATTAATGAAAGAAAGGCTTGGTTATGAGAATATTAGTCATTAGTGATACACATAGAAATTTGGATAATTTTGACCGTGTTTTGGAGAAGGAAGCACGGTTTGATATGATTGTTCATTGTGGAGACGTGGAGCGGGATGAAGATTATATCCGTGCGGTAGCGTCCTGTCCTGTTTGTATGGTAGCAGGGAATAATGACTGGGGCATTGCCCTGCCAAGGGAGATAATTACAGAAATTGGGCCCTATAAGGTCATGATTGTACATGGGCATCAGTATTCTGTAAATTATGGTCTGGAAAGAATATGTGATGTGGCTAAACAGAAAGGGGCAGATATCGTTTTGTTTGGTCACACTCATATTCCATTGATTAAAAAAGTGGATCATTTGGTTTTAATGAATCCGGGCAGCTTATCCAAACCAAGACAGCCGGAACGGATTCCTACCTATGGTCTGATAGAAATAGATGAAAAAAATAAAAAAGAAAATCCAAAATTTTTTCTCAGAGAGTTGGAAAAATAGTCGATTTTCCTTGAAAAATGGGGATTTTTAAAGAAATTAAAAAAAATAAAAAAAAGTGTTGACAAAACGCACATATTAATATATAATACATCTTGTCGCTGCGAGAGAGAGACAAACGAAGCAGAAGACAGTAACACCATCGGGGTGTGGCTCAGCTTGGCTAGAGCGCTTGATTTGGGATCAAGAGGTCGCAGGTTCGAATCCTGTCACCCCGACTTAACCTTGCGGGTGTAGTTCAATGGTAGAACACTAGCCTTCCAAGCTAGATACGTGGGTTCGATTCCCATCACC
>CALWLV010000196.1 GCA_944381595.1 uncultured Roseburia sp. | reverse complement strand
ACTGGAAGATATAGCATCCCATCGGAAGGAAACCGAAGAAAAACTGGAATTTTACAGAAACTTTGAGGAAGAAAAAGAAAAGACCGAGGCTGCGCTGCAAGAGAAGGAGAATGTTCTGATTCAGGTGAGTGATGAATTAACCGCAAAACGAAAAGAAGCTGCAAAAGCCTTACAGCAGCAACTGATTCGTGCTTTGCAGGATTTGAACTTCCTGGAAGTACATTTTGAAGTGGCATTTGAAAAACAGAAGAATTTTACGGCAAATGGAAATGACGCCGTATCCTTTTTGATTTCCACAAATCCGGGAGAAGGATTAAAGCCTCTGGCGAAAATTGCATCCGGAGGCGAGCTATCAAGAATTATGTTGGGATTTAAAAGTATTCTGGCTGGTAAAGATGAGATGGAAAGTTTGATTTTTGATGAAATTGATACTGGTATCAGCGGACGAACAGCTCAGATGGTTTCAGAGAAGCTGCAGGATATCAGTAAAGGACATCAGGTCATCTGCATCACCCATCTGCCTCAGATTGCATCCATGGCAGATAAGCATTTTCTGATAGAGAAATCGGTACAAAATGGGCAGACTACTACAGAGATTCATGCACTGTCGGATGAAAAATCTGTGGAGGAACTGGCAAGAATGTTAGGTGGTGCAAAAATCACGGATGCAGTCCTGGAAAGTGCCTGGGAGATGAAAAAAATGAATCAGATTGTCAAAGGCAGTGGAAAAAAAGTTGAAAAAAATTCTGATTTATGATAGAGTATTACAAATAAACAAAACGGAGGTATAACCATGGACAATAGAACAATGATGGAACTTGATCCTAAGATGGACAGCCAGTTTGAGGAACTGGTGAAATACTGTAAGGTTTCAGGTGCCATTGACCAAAACCTGTATATTGAATACGACGTAAAGAGAGGACTCCGTGATTCATCTGGTAAAGGTGTATTGACAGGTCTGACAGAGATTTCAGACGTGTTATCATATAAAACAGTAAACGGTGTAAAGATTCCTGCGGATGGACAGTTGTTTTTCCAGGGATATAACGTACATGATTTGATTGCCGGTAATGAGAAAAAACGTTTTCTGTTTGAAGAAGTAACCTATCTTCTTCTGTTTGGAGAATTGCCAACCGAGCAGCAGTTTGAAAGTTTCATTAATATTTTATCCCAGCTGCAGGAATTATCCGGACAGTTTGTAAGGGATGTCATTATGCGTGCTCCGACGGAAAATATTATGAATATGCTTCAGAAGAGTATTCTTACTTTGTACTCTTATGATGACAATCCGGAAGATATTTCAGTGGCAAATGTACTGAGACAGTCCTTACAGCTCATTGGCAAGATGCCATTGATTTCTGTTTATGCATACCAGTCTTATCGTCATTTTAAACTGGATGACAGTCTGATTATCATTAATCCGGATAAAAACTGTTCTACTGCAGAGAATATATTAAGAATGTTAAGACCGGACAGCAAATATACGGAATTGGAAGCAAGAGTCTTAGACGTGGCACTGGTGCTTCACGCAGAGCATGGAGGCGGTAACAATTCCACATTTACCAACCATGTGGTAACTTCTTCCGGTACAGATACTTATTCTGCTGTGGCAGCATCTGTTGCATCCTTAAAGGGACCGAAACATGGCGGCGCAAACTTAAAGGTTCAGCATATGTTTGCAGATATTAAGGAAAATGTGAAGAATTGGGAAGATGAGGAAGAATTATCCGCTTATCTTCAGAAGATTCTGGATAAGAAAGCATTCGACCATTCCGGCCTGATTTACGGTATGGGACATGCAGTTTATACAGTTTCCGATCCGAGAGAAATCATCTTAAAAGATTACGCAGAGAGACTTTCCAAAGAAAAGGGAACCATGAAAGAATTTGAATTGTATGAGCGTGTGGAAAGACTGGCAGCAGGTCTTATTATGAAGAATCGTAATACATTTAAGCCTGTTTGTGCTAACGTAGATTTCTATAGCGGACTGGTTTATTCTATGCTTGGTATTCCGGAAGAATTGTTTACACCAATTTTTGCTATTTCCCGTATTTCAGGATGGAGCGCACATCGTCTGGAAGAACTGGTCAATAAGGGTAAGATTATTCGTCCGGCATACCGCTATGTAGGAAAACACAAAGAATATCAGAAAATAGAGGACAGAGTTGCAAAAACATTGGATACTTCCATTTTAGAGGAAACTGAAACAAATTAAATAGAAGATAAGAAGGCGTTCACTTCATTTCGAGGTGGATGCCTTTTGTTTTCCATAAAAAAACAGTTTAAAGAAATTGATTTCAACCATACTACCATTAAAGAATGAATTTTAATGGAGGTAAGAGGATGAAAAGAAAGCTGGTTTATCGTAGAATTTTATTATTTGTTTTGGCTGTAACATTGGTATTTTCTGTATATTTTATGAACCGTTACCCCATTATCGGAGTGGAAATGCCAGACAGTGTACAGACGCAAAGCGGTCAAAAAAACGGTGGGGAGCCAATGGTTTCTGTCAATACCCAGAGTGAAACATTCCTATATCCCTGCGGATTTCAGGTGGGAATTTACCTGGAAACCAAAGGAGTGATGATTATCGGGACCGATGAAGTGAAGGGAGAAGACGGTGTGAATTACAATCCGGCTCTCAATAAAGTGAAACCGGGAGATTATATTACAAAAGTCAATGATATAGATGTCAGTTCTAAAAGTCAGCTTCTTTTTTTGATTAATAAATATGGAAATGAAGATGTTATTTTGTCCATTAATAGGAATGAAAAAGATATTCGGGTTAAAATCACTCCGGTACAGACAGGAGAAGATGAGTATAAGATGGGAATCTGGGTACGGGATGATACACAAGGGATTGGTACCATGACTTATTTAACCAGTGAAGGAAAGTATGGGGCGCTGGGACATGGAATCAGTGATATTGATACCGGCGAATTATTAGACAGTGAGGGCGGTATCCTATATCAGGCGAATGTCTGGGGATTGAAAAAAGGAGAAGATGGAAGCCCTGGTGCATTGTATGGAATGATTTCTTATGAGAAAAACAAAATCATGGGCAATATTAATGTCAATAGTTCCATTGGAATTTACGGAAATGTAAGTACAGAAGAAGAAAAAGAAACACTCATTTCTCAATATAATCTGGAACCATTAGAGGCGGCAGCTACCAGTGAAATTCAATTGGGAAAAGCATATATTCGTTCTTATATATCAGGAGAAATGTGTGATTATGAAGTAGAGATTGAGAAAATTAATGAAAACAGCAATGGAAATAAGGGGATTGTGCTTCACGTTACCGATGAAAGATTATTAGATTTGACCAATGGTATTGTACAGGGAATGTCAGGTTCTCCACTGATACAAAATGGAAAATTAATCGGTGCCGTGACTCATGTGTTTGTCAACGATTGTACAAGAGGATATGGAATTTTTATTGAGACTATGCTCGCCAACAGTGAAAATTAAAAATTTACAGGGAATTTACATTACTTTTACGCCTTTCCCACCTTTAAATTCTACAATATTTTTCGCAGGAAAACGACAGAAATAGAATTGAAAAGTTGTGGAGGTTAAAAAATGAATGGTAATGTAAGTGTCATGAAGGAAGATCAGACAAAGGTAATCGGTATACTGGATAAGATGCTCAATAACAGCGAGAGTATGAATTTTATTACACGAATTCAGAGTGGAGATCAGGTATGCCAGATTGTGAAAAAAGAACGGCCTGATACCTTTGTGTTTGAGATTATCATTCCAAAAGATAATTCCAAAATGGATTTTTATGCAGAACTGACAGAAAAGGAAATTACAGAGGAATTCCGGACGGAGGAACAGAGAGAGCAGCGATTGGAAAATGAGGTAACAGCCATTATTCACGAAGTAGGAGTTCCGGCACATATCAAAGGCTATCACTATCTGAGGGATGCCATCATGATGTCAGTCAGGGACATGGAAATGCTGGGGGCAGTGACTAAGATTTTATACCCTGCCATTGCAAAAAAACATAATACCACTTCCAGCAGAGTGGAACGTGCGATTCGGCATGCCATTGAGGTTGCATGGAGCAGGGGAAAGATAGAGACAATAGAGGAGTTATTTGGTTATACCATCAATGAAGGAAAAGGAAAACCAACAAATTCAGAGTTTATTGCCTTAATTGCTGACAAAATACGTTTGGGAAAAATAAATTGAGAAAATACTTTTCATATGGACAAAATTGATGTATAATAGAAGCAACAAAGTTTCGTGTCTTGTTACGAAAAATTTTATTGATTATGGAGGAAACATATGAAGAAAATATTATTTGTAGCTTCGGAATCAGTTCCATTTATAAAGACAGGAGGATTGGCAGATGTAGTAGGGTCTCTGCCGAAGAGTTTTAATAAGGATGAGTATGACTGCAGAGTCATTATTCCGAAATATCAGTGTATGAACAGCAATTTTGTAGGACAGCTGGAATATGTCACCCATTTTTATATGGATCTTGCGTGGAGAAGTCAGTATGTGGGTATTCTCAAGACAGAATATGAAGGAATTACCTTCTATTTCATTGATAATGAATATTATTTCAGCGGTCCAAAACCATATGGGGATGTCTGTTATGATTTAGAAAAATTTGCGTTCTTTTCAAGAGCGGCGTTATCTGCCCTTCCGGTCATTGATTTCCGACCTGATATTATTCACTGCCATGACTGGCAGACAGGCCTGATTCCTGTATTTTTAAAGGATACTTTTGCACAGGGACAGTTTTATCAGGGAATTAAGACTATTATGACCATACATAATCTGAAATTCCAGGGAATTTGGGACGCGAAGACAGTGAAAGATATGGTAGGGCTTTCCGATTATTATTTCACACCGGATAAATTACTTCACTATAAGGATGCCAATTTCTTAAAAGGTGGTATTGTGTATGCAGATTATGTGACAACGGTCAGTGATACCTATGCAGAGGAAATCAAGCAGCCATTCTATGGCGAAACTCTGGATGGATTGATGAGAGCCAGAAGCAATTGTCTGTTTGGTATTGTGAACGGAATTGATTATGATGTATACAATTCTGAGACAGACCCATATATTGTACAGAACTATAATCAGCAGAATTTCCGAAAAGAAAAGATTAAGAATAAGCGCTTACTGCAGCAGCAGCTGGGACTGGAACAGGATGACAAGCGTTTTATGATTGGACTTGTTTCCCGTCTGACAAGCCAGAAGGGATTGGATTTGATTCAGTGTGTTATGGATGATATTTGCTCGGACGGTATTGAATTTGTTATTCTTGGTACCGGTGACGAACAGTATGAGAATATGTTCCGTCACTTTGACTGGAAGTATAATAATACCGTATCTGCCAACATATATTACTCAGAGGAATTGTCCCATAGAATTTATGCAGGATGTGATGCATTCCTGATGCCATCCCTGTTTGAACCATGTGGTCTCTCACAGTTAATCAGTCTTCGTTATGGAACTGTTCCGATTGTAAGAGAAACAGGAGGATTGAAGGATACAGTAGAGCCTTATAATGAATATGAGTCTAAGGGTACAGGATTCTCCTTTGCAAATTATAATGCACATGAAATGCTGAATACCATTCGCTATGCGGAACATGTTTTTTATAATAAGAAGAGAGAGTGGAATAAGATTATAGACAGAGGAATGACAACAGACTTTTCATGGAATTCTTCTGCAAGAAAATATGAAGAATTATACTCCAGACTTTTGGGCTGGTAGAATGAAAAATACCCCACGGCATATCTTGCCGGGGGTATTTTTAAAGTTGAAGAACATTATTCTACTTGCTCTATGTTTGCGATATCCGGAGCGATTGCCATGGAATAATTGGTGTGGTAGATGACAAATCCCGGTTTGGCGCCGGCAACTTTTTTTACATGTTTTCGTTCAATGTAGTCAATCTCCACTTTTTCCTGATCTTTTCCTTTGGAATAATAGGCGGCCAGTCTGGCTGCCTCTTCAAAGGTCCGGTCTGGAAGTTCTTTTCCTTCTGTTTTTACAATGACATGAGAACCTGGGAAGGTCTTAGAGTGGAACCACCAGTCACCGCCATTTGCAAGCTTAAAAGTAATTTCTTCGTTTTGAAGATTATTTTTTCCAATATAGATATCAAATCCGTCACTGGAACGGTAATGAAATGGCTTACTTTTGTAACGAGCTTTTTTGTCCGAACTTTTTCTGCGGATGTAGCCGGCCTGAATCAGTTCTTCTTTCAGTTCCTTTAAGTCGTCTTCAGAAACAGCGATATCAAGAGAATTTAAAACGGATTCCAGATGTTCTATTTCTGATTTCGTATCTTGTATAATGGATGTAAGAGCTTCGTGGGTACGTTTTAATTTTCCGTATTTATCAAAATATTTCTTTGCATTTTCCATGGTGGAGATAGTATCATCCAAAGGAATACTGATATTTTCATTGGTGTAATAATTCATAACCTCTGCCTGTTTGGAACCATCAGGGATTTCATAGGCATATGCAGTCAACAGCTCGCCATATAATTTATATTTTTCCCTTTTCTGGGTGTCTCGAAGTTGTTTTTCCTGTAAATCGTACTTCTTGTAATCTTTTTCCAGTGCGGTCTGTACAATTTTTCGCAAGTCTGAAGATTTCTGGCGAATACGGGTAATACGATTCTTCTTGCCATAATAATCTTCCAGAAGATGGCTCATGGATTCATAAGATTCCGTTTCATGGTCTGAGCCGTATAGGGAAAGTGGATAGGCATTGAACTCCACAGGAACCTGATTCTTTGTTACAATATTCGGTATATACCGGTGTTCTCTGATGCAGTCCATCACATAGGAAAACCCCTGAAACAGACTGGAACGTTCAGCTTCCTCCAGTGCATTGCCGGGTTTGTCACTGTCAATTCTACTACGGAAACAGATGTCCTGGGCAGCCAGTGGACTGATACCGGTAAAACTGGTGTACAATGCCTTGGCACAGGCGGCGGGAATGGAACGGATTACATCCTGAAATTCAGAAAAATCAATGTCCAGAGGGTTTTTCTTATGAGCTGCATCGGGAATAAAGTATGTGCGTCCGGGCAAAACTTCCCGTACGGAGCTTACATTGGCAGATACATGTTTGATACTGTCAATAATTTTTCCGTCCATATCTGTGAAAATAATATTGCTGTATTTTCCCATTAATTCCACAATTAATAATTTCTGGCAGAGATCACCCATTTCATTGTAATGTTCCAGATGAAACCGGATGATACGTTCCAGTCCGGGCTGATGAATTCCCAGAATTTTTGCATTGGACAGATATTTTCTCAAAACCATGCAGAAATTAGGTGCAGACAAAGGACTTTGTTTTGTTTGTGATGTAATATATACCAGAGGAAGGGAAGCACTGGCGGAAATTAAAAGCCGGTATTGTTCCCGTCCGTTTTTTACGGTGATTTGTAATTCATCGGTTTCCGGTTGGGCAATTTTGAAAAAACGTCCACCGGTGAGTTTTGTATCTAATTCATAGACAAGGGCTGAAATACTAATTCCATCTAAAGCCATGATAAACCTCGCTTCTTTTTTAGTTTTAGTGTAGTAGTTATTTTTGTTAAATCCTATCTTATAATAATATCAGAAATGAAGAAGAAAAACAAGTAAGTTTCACTTTTCTAGGGCAGAGGAGTGTGGTATACTAAAACAAGTATGATATGGGAAGGAAGGTATAGGAATGGAGAAAGAGGTAGAAATTTTAAAAGAATGGATTGGGGAATCCGAGCGGATTGTATTTTTTGGAGGCGCAGGAGTATCGACAGAAAGTGGAATTCCAGATTTTCGAAGCCAGGATGGATTGTATCATCAGAAATATCAATTTCCACCGGAAAGGATTATCAGCCATTCTTTTTATCAACGGAATCCGGAAGAATTTTACCGGTTTTATAAAGATAAAATGATTTACCGCAATGCACAGCCCAATATGGCCCATAAAGCGTTGGCAAAACTGGAACAGCAGGGAAAATTGAGCGCAGTGATTACCCAGAATATTGACGGGCTTCATCAGATGGCAGGAAGCAAACATGTGCTGGAGCTTCACGGCAGTATCCACCGAAATTATTGTGAACGCTGCGGAAAGTTTTATGATTTGGATTATGTGGCAGATTCCCTGGGGGTACCTGTGTGCAGTTGTGGAGGAAGAATCAAACCGGATGTGGTTCTGTATGAAGAGGGACTGGACAATGATATGATTCAGCAGGCATTGTATGAGATTCGCCACGCAGATATGCTGATTGTGGGAGGCACCTCTCTGGTGGTTTATCCGGCAGCCGGAATGGTGGATGTATATACCGGGCACAGAATGGTGTTAATAAATATGTCACCCACAGGAAAAGATAGTCAGGCAGACTTGATTGTAAAAGGGAAAATAGGGGAAATACTTGGTGAAGTGGTTGACTAAAAGAGAAAATTAAGCTATAATCCCATCTTTGACAGTTGGGAAATGAAAAAACGGCTATGATCCCAATAAATACGGATCTTGTAGCCGTTTTTCTCTTTGTAACGATATGTGCTATATTATAATGCTGTTGATTTTATCTGTT
>CALWLV010000195.1 GCA_944381595.1 uncultured Roseburia sp. | reverse complement strand
GAATGGTAAATATGGATGTAGTGAAATATGATCTAGTATAGTTGGATTTATTATACTTAATTAATACAAGCTTCTAACTTTGTATCATCGATAAATACCGTTTCTTTTGAAAATACTTTGTTTTTTCCAAACGACGGATCAGTTGATAAAAAAGATTTTCATAAGCATTCGCCAAAAAAACAGTTCGGAAACGAGCGAGGTTGTTGATCATATCTAAATTATAATACAGAAAACGGACTCTTTGGAGTCCGTTTTTTGTATTCTTCTTTATTCAGTTAAATATTTTTTGATTAGATAAACTGGTGTGCAACTCCAGGCATGGCAGTAGCTATTTACAATAGGGCTGCCATAAGGAGAGTAATCAGGCTGATTTGGATCAAAAGCCTCCCAGAAGGTATCTGCTCCGAGATCAATCATTTTACCCCAGTAGTTTTTCATAAGAGTAACTGCATCGTCTTTGAGACCAGCTTGAAATAGTGCTTCTACAATGTGGTGGTACATATATGGTGTGGCAATGCCTGTAATTGGGAACATTTCTCGGATAGTAGTCTGCATGATTTCTCTGTTTTCTTCAGGACTCATAACACCAGCAAGTACCATCCAAACCTGACTTGCAATGTTAAACTCTTCGTTCCCTGTTACAAATAGTTTTCGCTCTGAACGATATAAATTTTCCCTGGCGTATCTGCTGATGAGAGTAAGCTTTTCACGGTAGAAATTTATGTCTGCTTCTCTAATCGTTTCAGCAAGAAAGATGAATTGTTTCAATACATAGATCATCTCGGCTTGTCCAGCTGTGTCTTTATTGAACTCGTTGGACCAGTCTACAAAAACTGGATAATCTTCATCTGGAATTAATTTACCATCTTTATCAAACATTTGCAGAGAAAGGTCAATTTGCTTTTTTGCTATTGGGTATAGCTCTCTTACAAGATTTTCATCTGGATGAGCTTGGTGAAGATCGTATAGAACGGAGATGAAAAACAGGCTATACTCAAAGAGAAACGTGTCATCTGGGATATTTTTTGGTTGAACGAATACATTGGCAGAGATTTTTCCCTCTTTTGTTGTCATGCCTGCAAACAAGTACAGACAGCGTTTTACTAATGCTGTGTTATCAAAGGAAGCATAGTCAGCAAGAGCCTGGAGACGCAGATCACCAAGCCATAACCTGCGGTCTCTTTTTGGTCCGTCCTCAAAGACATCCTGCATACAGTCAGCCAGAGTTTTGATGCCTACATTATAAATTTTCTGCAATTTTTCATCTTTCAAACAGAGCGGTTTAAAGGAGGAAGAGTCCGCAGACGTTTCGGTTGTTACAGTAGGATTGGAAAATACGGCCTGCCATTTTGGTGACGTATCGATTATTTTCAACTCTACATAGCGGAAACTGTATCGCCTTGGCAAAAACAATTTAGCAGGGAGCTGATCGAAATGGACGAATTCTTCCTGAATCCAAGAACGACTCAACCATCCATTATAGTCTCTGGATTCTGCTTCCAATTCAGATGGAACTTCTGCAAATTTGATGCGCAGATAGAGAGGAGCATCCATAGGGGAGCCAGTTTGGTCAATGTCAATCTCGAATTTTCCTACCATATGATCTCCAAAATCTAGAATCAGTCTGTCATCTCGCTTCCATCCATAGGATGGGAGTTGAGAAAGATCTTTTTTACTTTGTTTTGCTGTAATACCATTTAGTTGAGTTTCATCTTTAACAAGTTCTGCTATGCAGACAGGAAAAACTTTGCGTGTCTGTATGACAGGTTTGTTTTCTTCTGCTTTTTTCAGTAAGTTTTCATCGTGGATAAATTCCACATCTGTATTAATTTGAAATGTAAATGCCATAATTTTCTTCTCCTTTTACATTTGACCAACGCCATATTTTTTCTGTAGACGAAGCATTATTGTACCTGCAACTGCGCTAATAAGTACGATTGCTGCAAATCCGTACATTGTCATCTGGATACGTTCTGGTACAACAAGATAAGGTGTGACAAGGGCGAACAGACCGCAGCATAGTCTGGAAAAACCATTGATAAATCCCTGCATAGAAGCACGAGCTTCGGAAGGGAAGGATTCCTGTGTCCACACTTTGTAGATGGATTCGCCTGCAAACTGATTTCCTATATTATAGCAGGCAATCATGGCTACAATCATGAAAAGTGCTCCTCCGCCGAGAGCAATTCCGATCATAGCGGCAGCTTGGATTACAATACCTACGTAGAAAAATTTGTTTCTATGTTTGCTGCCCGCTGCGGAAGCAAATAGAATGCCACAGATTAGGCCTGCGATATTCAGGGCAATTCCACATCCTGTTGCCAATGCTTGAGAGGCATTTGCTTTTACCAGCATATAAGTTTGAAATTGTCCAAACGTGTTTGCCAACAGATTCCAACATACATAGAAAATGATAATACAGAGAAAGAAGGAGAGGTACTTCTTTTTTCCATTTCCTTTAAATAAAGCTGTGAAAGAAACCTCAGAAGATCCGTTCCTTCCTTGAGAAGAGTGTTTACGATCTCCTTCCTGATGAAATTCTTTGAATTTTTTGGAAAAGGTTCTCCATAAAAATGCAACCATAGCTAAACCAGCAAGAATACCGAATACAACTCTGGCTCCGAATGCCCCTTGAATTTTGGATACGATGAAAGCCATAGCATAAGATCCGAGTACACCGATTTGCCAAAAAACTTGTGTGGATGCGACAAGTTCAGCAGATGTTTTTTCATTTGGGGCGTCGTGAGAGATTACAGTAAGGCTAATTGGAAGATCTGCTCCAGAAGCAAATCCAGTCAGAATTAATCCGATCAAAAGCATAGGAAAGCTATTGGATAGTACGCATAGGAAAGCGCCTATAGCATACATAATATTCATGTAGTTGAAAGCTCGGATAAGCCCCATAAGTTTTGTCAGGTTTCCAGCTAGAAGGGAACCTGGTATTTCCTATATAATACTTATAATAGTAGATGAGTGCCGATGATTGAATAAAATATCCTGTCCACATAAACATAATATTTAGTGCAAAAAGTTTCCAAGGTGTGTTATGTGCAAGCGAAACGGTAGTTTCTTTTAAAGTAGCCTGTTTTTCACTAGCTTGCAAATTGTTTTCTCTGACTAGCGCAAAGGTCAGAAAAAAGCATAGGCATCCCACTATTCCAAAGATTCCCATTACAATGCGAAAACCGAGTGCTTCGTTGCCCTGACCGACAAGCTGTACAAGGGCAAGAGCTGTGGATGAAACAATTGTTGAACCTAAAAATGCGAAAAACTTTCTCCAGGTTGCAAGGACAGTTCTTTCATTTCCATCATCTGTCATAGCTGGAAGGATTGAAGCCAATGGAATATTCACGACTGTGTACATAAAGGATAAAAATATGTAAGTTGCATATGCATAGATGAGCTTTCCATTTGGTGTAATATTTGGAACACTGAATGCCAAAAACGCAGAGATTGCAAACGGAACTGCGCCAAATAGAAACCATGGACGACTCTTTCCCCATTTTGATTTTGTTTTATCAATTGCAAATCCAACTAAAACGTCGGTTATTGCGTCAATAACTCGACAAACCACAAACATAGCTGCCACAGCTGCTGGATCAAGTTCCATGACATCTGTGTAAAAATACAGCAAATAAAGAGAAATAACTTGCCAAATTAGGTTGCAGGCGAAATCTCCCATTCCATAACCAAATCGTTGTTGGTAAAGAAAAAGTTTTGTACGGTTCATCGTTCTTCCTCCTTTCTATTTTTGTACAGATTTCTGTATTTCCCCCGTTTCTGTACTATACCTTAATATTAGAGAAATATTAAGATTTATGAAATTGGCATATTTATACAGTTCATTGACTTTTTTTGCTCTCTGTGAGAAAATCTAATTAAAAGTTAATTTGTGCAGGATCGTTTGAAATAGAGCTACCACAATCCCACTGGCCAATGGATAGTTCACTTATCAGATACTGGGGGTATGATCTATGAATCAGAAATTAAAAGAAACATTCAGAGAGATTACGGAACTAAATTGTGATGAAAAATTTTATAAAGCCTATTTTGAGGCTAGTAAGTCACAGCATACGCTGGAACAGTTCTTGGCGGATATAGACAAAGAAGATGCCATACGCCGTCATCTTGTTATACCAGATCTTTTACCCAATATTATTTCGTATTATATGGATGATGACGAATATTTTTCAGAGAATGATGGGAGAAATATTTTTATCAGTCGACATAATCGGTATACACCAGGGTTTACTCACAAACACAATTTTTTTGAAATTGTTTACGTTTATTCGGGAAAATGTGTTCAGAATATTGGACGAAAACGACTGTGTTTTCAGCGGGGAGATTTTATTTTCATCGCTCCAGGAGTTTTTCATAATATTGAAGTGTTTAACGATAATACGACTGTATTTAATATTCTTCTTAAAAAAGCAACTTTTTATCAGATGTTTGCGCCCCTTATGAAACAGAATGATATTGTAAGTGAATTTTTTTCTGAAGGACTTTATAATTCTCAGCATATCAATTATTTAATTTTTCACACAGGAGCAGCGGGAAAGGCAAATATTCAAAAGCATATGATACAGTTATATCAGGAGCATCTTTTTCATGATGCCTGTTCTGATCAGATTATGATTGGGATGATGACCATACTAGTGGGTCTT
>CALWLV010000194.1 GCA_944381595.1 uncultured Roseburia sp. | reverse complement strand
GCGGAAATAAAACAGACAAATCCGAAGTTTTTGCATACAGCGCCAGTGAGAACGGAGCGCCCCTGATTGATATGGCAAAGCTGTCTATGGAATGTACTGTAGAGGACATTTACGAAACCAAAGGCTTTGATAATTTTATTTTGAAGATCGATCATACCTACGCAGAGGAAAGTATCCTGAACGAAGTGGGCAAAATCGATTACGGTGTATTCAAGCCGATCTTGTTTGAGATGCCTGGATATACCTATCTGAAAACTGGTGAAACTGTCGCAAAGTGTATGACGCTGGGCAAAAAAAAGAATAAATAGTGGCAGGCGAAACAAATCTGTCTCGCAGCCGCCGCCGAATGAAAGGAGATTAACAATATGAAAAAAATTCTTTCTCTTGTGTTGACCCTTACAATGGTATTTACCCTTGCTGCCTGTGGAAACAGCGATACTACAGAGAGCAGTGCTCCAGAAGAGTCCTTTGGAGAGGAGAATTCTGTCACATCCGAAGAAAATATTCCTTCCTCTGAGAGTACATCTCCTGCTGAGAACACACCGCAGGCTGAAGAGTCCTCCTATCCAGAAACAGAGACGGGTTCCACTTCTCTGGTGGTGTATTTCTCCTGGTCTGGCAACACCGAGTCTGTAGCAAATGAGATTCAGACCCAGACTGGGGCGGATATTTTTGAGATTATTCCAGTTTCTGCAATCAGAATTCGTTTTTTTGGATTATGAGGAATCACTTTGGTCATTCTATCTGGATTACATTAGTCTGATGGGTTTTTGGGTATTTCTCGCCCACTACCTTTCCAAAGAATTGAGAAAATTGGGAAGAAACAGAAAATCCGTCAAAAGAGAGAATGTATAAAATATCAGAGCAAGGCGTAGAAAAGAGTACTCAATGAACAAGAAATCTATTTCTATTTTGCTGGCCGCTCTTTTTGCTGCGGTTTATCTGGCAGGCTATGGCGGGGCAAACATCTCCATTGAAATCGCCTTATCAGAGGGAAAGGCCCATATTCACAGCGGTGGACAGGGAAAAAGCACGTTTATAAATATAAGCTGATCGGTTATGTGCGGATTGGCTTATTTTTTATCATTTCTCCCCATTGTAAAAATTTTTTAACTTTCTCTTTATTGGATTTCATAAAGGAGAAGTAAAAAAAAAAATTTAATTCTGGATCAGTCATAGGAATCAGGGCTCGATGCGTTCCATCGTTTCTTAAATCCATAGATAAGGTGGAAATTGTGGCCAAAAAATTGGTAGTACGAATTAAATGCTGGGTAATATTGTAATTATTTTTTACTAATGTAAGTGGAAGATGATCGGTTTCAATTACTTGTTCCATCTGAGAAAGAAAGTATCCGCCAATCTGAGGATATAAAAGGGGTTGTTCTGGAATTTCTCGGATAGAAATACTCTCATGTCCTAACAAGTTACTGTTTTCTGGTACGGATAGATATACTTGATCGGACAGGAAGGGAAGACTTTGAATTCGATTATCTTGGAGTTTTTCTGGTGTGATGATTAAATCATAAACCCGTTCTGTAAGCAGTTTGATAGCTTCATTTCCTTCATAAAGATCGTCTTTTAACTGGATTTCAGAATGTGCAAGAGAAAAACGAGGGACGCAGAACCAGCGGACACCTGGATCACAAAAAGCAATGGAAAGCGTTAGATTTTGTTGTGCGGCGCTAAGAAGGTCAGCTTTCATTTGCTCCATATTTCGTAGCATCGTTTTTACATGAATCAGGGCGATTTCACCTGTTTTATTTAAATGAATTCGATTTGGACTTCTGTCGAATAATTCGACACCTAATTCTTCCTCAAATTTCTTAAGCATGGCACTCATGGCAGGCTGTGAAACGTGCAGAAGTCTAGCTGCTTATCTAATCCATCAGCCTATGAATGATTACTATGGCGCATGGCGTGCTATGGAGGAATTATATGAGGAGGGAAAAATTCGGGCGATCGGTGTATGCAATTTTTATCCTGACCGACTTACTGACTTATGTTTGAATAGGAAAGTAGTGCCTGCTGTGAATCAGGTGGAATTGCATCCTTTCTTTGCGCAGAATGGAGCATTGGAAAACATGAAGGCGCTGGGAGTGCAGCCTCAAGCATGGGGACCACTGGCGGAAGGACGCCATAGTATTTTTACTCATCCAATACTAACCAAGATTGGCGCTAAGTATGGTAAGACTGCTGCCCAAGTGGCTTTACGTTGGAATGTACAGCGTGGTGTAGTTATTATTCCGAAATCTACGCATAAGGAACGTATGGAGGAGAATTTCAATATCTGGGATTTTAAGTTAAGTGACGAGGACATGGCTGCCATTGCTACACTGGACTTGGGACATAGTGAGATTATTGACCACAGTGCTGCTGAAACAGCGAAATTTTTGAACGGATGGAAAATTCATGATTGATTTGAAATATTAAGAGAAAATACTATGAAAAAAAGACTTGGTTTTCTTATTGCCTTGTTGCGCTTGGGGAGTATGACAGTTTGCAGCAGCCAGAGGGAACAGGAAAGCAGTACGGACACAGAATCATCGTAATATACAAAAGAAAGCTCGATTGGAGCTTTCTTTTGTTTTGAGGAATAAATTGTTGAGTTGTTCTGGGTGATTTTTTCTCTTAATGTTTGTATATTGAAAGATTTCTTCCAAGCTGATAGGCTTTATCTGGATATATACTACGCTTTGTCATGGATACCGTACCGCATCCATAACCCAATATCATGCCTTGATCGTCCAGGTTCAGATAGCGTACCAGCGTTTTATAGTGACTTTCTAATGCTTCAAATGTCCAATTATCCGCATTCCATGCTACGGTTAAAAGTGCAGATTTCATATGTTTCCGATGAATACTACTGTTCATGGCACAGAAACGGTCAATCAAGATTTTTAATTGGGCAGACATTCCATAATAATATAAGGGTGTTACAAATACCATCATATCGGCATCTAATATTTGCTTTCTGAATTGCTCCATATCGTCCTTCTGAACGCAAGGTCCTTCATACCCACAATGGATACAGCCTGTACAGGGATGAAGATTTGCGTGGGCTGCATCAATAATTTCTACCATATGCCCTGCTTCTTCGGCTCCACGGATAAACTGTTTTGCCAGAAGATTGGAGGAGCCGTTTTTATTTGGACTACCTTCTAATATAACAATTTTCAAAAGGATGCACCTTCTTTCTCGTTGCTGTTTCTTATCATTTACTGAAACGCTTGCAGCAGTTTTTTGGTGAATGATTCTGTAATCTCATAAATGGAGTAGTGCGTATAATTAACATGGGCAAGTTCCATCGCTTCTTTTTGCTTACTGGTTGCTGTTGTGTAAGGATAGACACCGAATAGGAAAGGGAAAAAGGCATAGAGAAACTCCTGAATATCTTTCACTGTCATCTGAGGAAAAAACTTTTCCAGGCAGCGGGTAATGGATCTCAGTGCATTTGCATATACCTTCTTAAATGCCACAAGATTTTCTATGCGGCTATTGCCCTCCATATCGTAGAGATTCATGGACATTAGCTTCAACATACATTCTCGTCGTTCCAGCGTGTTTGCGAGTTCCTTTGCAAATTTGGCGGCTGATAAGGACTCATAGTTTTGGATGATCGTTTCTAGATCTTGAATCCACGCTTCATGCTCTCTCTGAAGCAGAGCCAGAAAGATCTCTTCCTTTGTCTGAAAATAATTGTAAATCGAGGTACGGGTAAAAGATGTCTTAGCTCCAATATCTCGAATTGTGATTTCTTTAAACCCCATAGTTTTATAAAGAGAAGCACAGGCATTAATGATTTCTTCTTTTCTTGCATTGGTTAATTCTTCTGAACTTTTTGGCATAACGCTTCCTTCTTTCCCAGCTGGAAAAATATTCTACAGTGGTGGAGTCCAGCCGATGTTAAAATCATTATAAGTGCTTTCTAACAATGCGTCAAACGAAAAGTAACAATAGCCAAATCAGAAGCAAACAGTAATATTTAGGCGTTTAATACACGTTTTGCCCAGTCTGCTGCGCCAGAGCCATTCAAAAGTTGTCCTTTTGTCCAAGAAGCATCAGGACAATGCGATTTTAAGCTCTTTTCTGCCTTTCCAATACCGCTGCCCCCAGAAGTGGCAAAAGGAATCATCTTTTTTCCAGAAAAATTATAACTTTCCAAGAAAGTATCTACGATGCGAGGTTCTACATACCACCAAATAGGGAAACCAACGAAAATTGTATCATATTGTTCCATATTCTGTACTGGGTTTGCAATGGCTGGACGGCTGGACGGATCGTTCATTTCTACAGTACTGCGGCTTTTTTTGTCCATCCAATCCAGATCTGCGGAAGTATAAGGTTCTTTTGGGCAAATCTCATATAAGTCTGCGCCAGTTGCTTCTGCCATCTCTTTTGCTGCACGAGCAGTTACACCACTGGCAGAAAAGTATGCAATTAAAGTTTTTTTACTCATATTAAACTCTCCTTTAAAATTTTAATAATTTCATCATGTTCTAACACTTTGTAGCCGCCAGGCATAATAATTGTACCATTTGCGATTCCTTCCAGCATATCCTCGGTGGCACCTAGTTGGGAAAGGTTCATTACAAGACCTAATTCACGCATCCAATTTTCCATAGCATTCAAACCTTCCTGTGCTACTTGTTCTTCGGTTTTACCAATAGGGTTAACGTCCCATACATTCACAGCGAATCGTTTGAATTTTTGCAAACCATAAGGCAGGATATGACGATAGTAAGGCAAGGAAACGGCAGCCAATGTCATACCATGGGTAGCGTTGGTGTATGCGCCAACCGATTGACCGATCATATGAACCATCCAATCGGTAGATTTGCCACGGGAAATCAAAGTGTTCAGAGCCCAGGTAGCCGTCCACATGATATTGCTGCGGGCTTCATAATTTTGAGGATCGTTGTTGGCAACTCGGCTGGAGTGAAGCAGAGAACGCATCAATGCTTCACTGATATAGTCACTGGTGTTATCATCTTCGCCAGAGAAATATTGTTCACAG
>CALWLV010000193.1 GCA_944381595.1 uncultured Roseburia sp. | reverse complement strand
GTCTGATTTTTTCCATCACAATGGAAACTGCGGATTCCATATCTTTCATCAGAAATGGATCATATAAATCCTTTGCTCCGCCATATAAATACCTCTGATACTCTTCTTTCTCCACATAATCACGGTTGCGGATAATGCGGGTTATGATAGGACTAATTCCGTAGATTTCAGCCAATTCGTTAAAATTTGCCTTTTTGCCCTGAACCAGCCATTTTTCTTTTCTCATATTTTTCTCCTGTCTGTTTCTTTGAAATGGAAAAATGGCGGGTACTTCTATCCGCCATTTTCCACTGAATTTATCTTTTTATGCTGTTTTCTTTTTTCTCTTACCCATCATATACCATAAGGAACATGGAATAAAGATGTTTGTCAACATTCCTCCTACAATACCTACCATAAGAGGTGCTGCAAATTCTTTTAATGCAGATACTCCCAGAATATACAGGAAGAATACTGTGATAAAAGAGGTAAAAGATGTATATAACGTTCTTGACAGAGTCTGTGTAATACTCTTATTACCAAGCTCTAACATATCTGTCTGTGTTTTATCCGTATGCAAATGTTCTCTTACACGGTCGAAGATAACGATGGTCGCATTGATGGAATAACCAAGAATGGTCAACATACATGCAATAAATGTGTTACCTACCGATGTATAAGACAGAGAATAGAATGCAAATACAATCAGGACATCACAAACCAGTGTAATAACCGCACTTAATGCATACTTCATGTCACGGAAACGCAGGAAGATATAAATCAACATACATACCAGGGCAATTACTACCGCAAGCAATGCATTTCTTCTCATCTCACTGCTCAAAGTAGAGCCCACTTCACTATAAGTCAAATCCGTGGCACCATAATCACTGGTAAGTTTCTCTTTGATTTCATTGAGCACCGTTGGCTCTACATCTTTGATCTTAACTGCGAATTCGTTGCTTCCAACTACTTCGTTTCCAACTGCTTCCGCATCATTGGCGATTTCCTGAATCACAGGAAGCACTTCCTCATTAAACTCATCGATGGAATATTTTTTATCGAAGTCAATAGTCATATTAATACCGCCTTCAAATTCCACACTGTAGTTTAAGGTACGATCTCTGCCATCAATGACTCCGGAATCATTCACAGCCATTGCAATAAATCCGGAAGCTATGATTGCAATGACAACAATAAAGGAAATGGCTCTCTTCTGGATAATACGAAGAGTCTTTCTCTCTTTCTGTACTCCATACATTCCATGCTTATTCAATCCCATATTGTACATGGTCTGCACAAAGAATCTGGAGACTACCAATGCACAGAAAATAGATATGACAGTACCAATCGCCAGAGTCTGTGCAAATCCCTTCACAGTACCTGAGGTAAATAACATCAGTACAATTGCGGCAATGAAGGTTGTCACGTTACCGTCAATAATGGCTGTACTTGCTTTCTTAAAACCAATCTGAATGGCATTTTCTACCGTTTTTCCGGCAGCAATCTCTTCTTTGATACGGGTGTTGATAATGACATTGGCATCCACCGCCATACCAATCGATAAGACGACGCCGGCAATACCGGACATGGTCAGAGTCAGGTCAAATCCATTGAGACAGATTAAAATTGCCTCCACATAGAAGATCATTGCAAATCCTGCTGCCGCACCCGGAACACGATACATGAGAATCATAAATATAATAATTACGGCTACACCTAAAACACCTGCCAGTAAACTGGTGGATACAGCGTCAGAGCCAAGCTTGGCGCCCACTACTTTATGTGTGATATCTTTTAACTCTACTTTCAGGGAACCAATACGAATCATAGAAGCCAGTTCCTCTGCTTCCTCGTAAGATTCCATACCGGTAATCTGTCCTACACCACCGGTAATGGTCTGATTTACCACAGGACTACTGACAACCTGACCATCGTATACAATATAGATAATACTTCCGATATTATCCGCTGTAATTTCCGCAAAGGTCTCAGAAGCTTCATCATTTAATTCGAATGAAACCACATACTGTCTCTGTCCGGTGGATTCATCTGTGGTCACCTGAGGCTGTGCATCCACAACCTGAGAACCCTCAATCCATGTTTTCTCATTCTCTGTTCCATAACCTGTTACAAAAGAAAGGGAACCCGGCTTACCTAACTGTTCCAGCACCGCATCTGCGTCACTCTGTCCCGGAATATCTACCGTAATACGGTTGTTTCCTTCCATATACACATCTGCCTCAGAACTGAATTCCTGTGCTCTCAGAGTAAGCTTATTCAGCGTATCCTTCATATCCTCTGCAGTATAATCGCCCACTGCCTCATAGGTGATACTGACGCCACCTTTTAAATCCAGTCCCAGAATAATGTTTCTTGCACTTCCACGCTCTTTTCCTCCGATGTTAACACCAAAGATCAATACCAGTGCCAGCAAAGCCAACACGATCATACTTACGATGAAAAGTACAATACTTTTCTGTTTCTTCTTCATGTTACCGTTTCCTCCATTTTATAATATAACCTTTTATGATATCTCTTCTTCTTCTGCTTCTGCAGCCTTCATCATGATGGCACATTCCACACGTTTCTTCTGCATCTCGCAGCCAATATCATATGCATCTGTAATGCTTCCATGGAACTGGAAAGCATTTGCTGCACAACCTCCGCTGCAGTAATATCTGGCGAAGCAATCCCTGCATTTTGGTTTTGCATACACATTGCAAAGCTTAAACTCATCCTGCAAATCTGTGCGGGTAATTCCCTGGTCTACATTTCCCATCAGGAACTCTTCATTTCCTACAAACTGATGACACGGATAGAAATCTCCCCATGGAGTAACCGCAAGGTATTCCGTTCCTGAGCCACATCCGGAAAGACGTTTTGCCACACATGGTCCCTGCTCCAAATCAATCATAAAGTGGAAGAAGTTCACTCCTCTTCCTTCTTTCTTCCGTTTCAGAAGCTCCACTGCCAGCTTATCATATTCTTCCATAATCTTTGGAAGATCTTCTTCCCGAATGGCATATGGCTCTTCCGGCTGTCCAACCACCGGTTCTATGGACATCTGACGAAATCCCAAGTCTGCAAAATGTTTGATATCCTCAGAAAAATCCAAATTATCCCTGGTAAAAGTACCACGAATATAATAGCTGAGTCCTAATTCTTCTCTCTGTTTTGCAAATTTCTGGAATTTGGGAACAATCAAATCGTAACTGCCCTTTCCGTTTCTAAACGGGCGCATAGTGTCATTGACTTCTTTTCTTCCATCCAGACTCAAGACTACATTTGCCATCTCTCTATTTGCAAATTCCATAATCTCATCGTTTAAAAGCACCCCGTTGGTTGTCAGGGTGAAACGGAACTTTTTATTACATTCTTCTTCTCTGGAGCGTCCATATTCCACCAGACGTTTTACCACATCCCAGTTCATCAGTGGTTCTCCGCCAAAAAAGTCTACTTCCAGATTCACTCTGTTCCCTGAATTCTCAATCAGGAAATCCAGTGCTTTCTTTCCCACTTCGTAACTCATCAGAGCTCTTCTTCCATGGTATTCGCCTTCCTCTGCAAAACAATACTTGCAGGCAAGGTTACAGTCATGGGCAATATGAAGACACATGGCCTTTACCACGGTCTTTCTTTTCTTAAAATCTTTGATGTATTGTTGGTAAATATCTTCTGTAAATAATACACCATCTGCTTTCAGCTGTTGAATTTCTTCTACTGATTCTTCAATATCGGAAACTCCATATTGTGCTTTCAAAGAATCAACAATTTCTTCTTTTCCTTTTCCTTCTTCAAATAATGGGAGTACATCATAAGTAACGTCATCCACCACATGAACAGAACCGCTGTTCACATCCAGTACGATGTTATATCCATTATTCTTATATCTGTGAATCAAACCAATTCCCCTTTCACGTCTGTGATTTTTTCTTTCTTATTCTGAAATTAGCATAGGCAGCGGCGAACCGCTGCCCATACCTAATCCTATCCGGCAATGATTATTTCTGATTCTCACAGCTCTGGTTACCAACAGTACAGGATGTCTTACATGCTGACTGACAGGATGTCTGACATTCACCACAGCCACCGGTTACCATTGTATTCTTTAAATTTCTTGTGCTTAATGTCTTTACATGTTTCATTGTTAAATCCTCCTTAATGTATTGGGATTAAGACCCAAAATTTATGTTATTTTATCACATTTTAAGGGAAATGGCAATAGATTTTTTGAAAATCCATAAGGCAACAGTTCCTCTAACTTCACTTCCTGAATCTCGGCTTCTTCCTGTTCCGTCAAAAGAACCGGGAGCGTTCCGTCACAGAATTCATTCAATGCCTGCAGGCAGATTCCACAGGGATAGCACACTCCCCCCTGACTGTCTGCCACACTTGCTACTGCTATGGCTTTGAATCTTGTTACGCCCCGACTCACAGCCTGAAACAATGCATTTCTCTCGGCACAGATACCAGCCCCAAAAGAAGCATTTTCCACATTGCTTCCCAGAAAAATCTCTCCATTTTCCGCCATCAGCGCCGCTCCGACACGAAACTTTGAATAGGGTGCATAGGCATATTCTGCCTGTTGATATGCCATCCGGACTAATTTTCGCTTTTCTTCCTCTGTTAGTGTTCCATCTGGCATTGTTCTATCTTCTCCCATGTGTTCCCCTCCTTTTCACGCAATTCTTCCATGTGCTTAAATTCCTCCGGATATTCCTTCTTCAATTCTTTCTCCAGCTGATTCTCATAGTTATGCAGCTGCTCATAGGCCGTCGGATTTTCTCTGCGGAGATTCTTCTGAATTTCTCTTCTTCGCATTTCAATCTTCTGAATAATTTCCTTCTCACTGATACTCAGTTTTTGCGAAATCTCCTGACTATGCATCTCCAGACGTTCCAACAATTCATCTTCATCAAAGGTACTGAGTTTCTTCCAAAGATGTGTAAAGGTGCCAAGGTTTTCTTCCGATACACGGCGGAAATCCTCCATATTGATGGAATTTAAAATCCTCTCCACGTTTTTTTCCATCTGTTTGGCCGCATCTCTGCCAAATGCCCAGAAAAATTCCTGCAAAGAATCCTGTTCCTCTCCATCACTTAATTGTAACTGCAACAAAAGTTCATCATCCACATCTTTCAACGGAAACGGTTTCTGATATCCGATTTCATGAAGGGCCGTTGTAATGGTACGGCGCACCATGCCCTTCTCAATCAAATCTCCCAGTCCAAGTTTCCTCATCTGGTCATTCACTTCTGCCGTGTGTTCTGTGATATAGAATTTAATATGACGTTTCCGAAGACTCTGATCAAAGGTTTTGATATAATCTGCCGCTGTAATATCAATGGTATTAATTCCCGAAGCATCTACAATGATACATGTGACATCATCTGTGAGACTCTTCTCCAGATCCTGAATAAAGGTATTGATATTTGCAAAAAACAAATTTCCGCTAAACTTATAAATCACCGTATTTCTGACAGGTTTTGCATGGGTATTCCGCTCTAAATCATAGAATCCCTCATGTCCCGGAATAATACCAAGAAAGGCACGGTATGGTTTCGCCGCCCGCAACACCACATTTACAAAAGATAAGACAATTCCAATGACTACGCCATAAATGGTTCCCAGAAGCAAAACTCCAAAAAAAGCTCCCATAAAAATCAAAAACTCCACCCTGTTCACCCGATACAGACGCTTTGCCAGTTTTGCTTCCACCACACCGGATAAAGCAAAGATGACAATGGCGGTCAATACCGGAACCGGCAAATAGCCGATAAATCCGGTTCCAAAAAGTAACAGCAAGGTAAGGATGAGTGCTGACACTATGGACATCATCTGTGTTCTGCCCCCATATAATTCTCCCATGGAGGTTCTGGATACACTTCCATTCACCGGACAGGCACCACAGAATGCACTGGAAATATTTGCTATTGCAAAAGAGAAAATTTCCCGGTTATCTTGAATGGAATATTGATTCTTAAATGCAAAATTATTTTCCGCCAGCAAAGACTGAGCCATGACTACCACTGCAATGGACAGGCTGGTGACAAGGATTTGGCTGTTAAATGCAGCCGAAAAATCCGGAAGAACAAATCTTACAAATCCCGGTTCCACCGCTGCAAGAAGTTTCACGCCATACTGACTGAGATGTCCCCATTTCTCCAAAGCCACAGCCAGAATCATAACAATCACAGCCATGGGTACTTTGGGAATCCATTTCTTTCCGGCAAATAGAATGATTAATGTCACTGCCCCCAATACCATGGACGGGATATTGACAACCAGCAATGCTTCAAAAATCTGACGGGACAATTCCAGAAGTTCACCATTCCCGGAACCCTGACCCAATATCTTCGGTACCAGCATCAAAATAATGGTTACTGCAATTCCGCTGATAAATCCCCCCATCACCGGTATGGAGATATAGCTTAATATTTTCCCAGCACGAAGGATGGAAAATAATAACAACCACAAGCCCGTCATCAATGCCACCACAGGAACAATCCTCATGGCTTCCTCAGATCCTTTTGCAATCCCTTCAAGGATCAGCATATCTCCTACCATCACAGCCGGTGTGGCATCCACTCCAAAAATAAACTGCCCGGATGTGGTAAATAAAGAAAAAAATAAAATGGATACAATGGATGCGTATAACCCATAAACGGCCGGAAGGCCGGCAATCTCTGCGTACCCCATGGAAATAGGCACAGACATGGCTGCCACCACAATTCCAGCCAGAATATCCTTTGGAAGATATTCTTTCTTATAATTCTGTAATGTCTGAAATATCTGGATTTTCAATCATATTACCTTCTTTATCTTTTTTTGAAATTATATCAATTTTTTTCTCAGGTAGCAATATGTTATCTCATAAATTTTGTCCTATGATTCCTTCGCCCATAAAATGAAAATGAGAACGACTTATACGCCGCTCTCATTTTCATCCTGTTTCATCTGAGGAAAGATGATTTTCATTGTAGTTCCCACTTCCAATTCGCTTTCTATTTCAATTTTAGCTCCATGATATATGGCTCCATGTTTCACAATGGACAGACCTAAACCGGTTCCGCCGATTGCCTTGGTATGGCTCTTATCTACCCGATAAAAACGTTCAAAGACACGTTCGATATCACTCTGTGGAATTCCAATTCCATTGTCTTTTACCGTAAGAATAATTCGTCCTGTTTCTCCCTCTGAACTTTCTTCATAGGTATCCACCGATACAATGACATTTCCATGATCTTTGTTATATTTAATTGCATTTTCAATGAGATTTCTTACCATTTCATCCAATATCTGGCGTACACCATATACAATACCGCCATTTCCCAGCAGCACCATACTGATTTGTTTTCCATCCGCAAGATTTTTCAGATTGCTTATGTTCTCCGCAGCCAGTTCAGACAAATCCACTTCTTCCTTTTCCAGTTCCACCTGACTGTCATCCAGTCTGGAAATCTTGATAATGTCCTCCACCAGATTAATCAGTCTTCTGGCCTCTGTATGAATGATTCCGGAAAATTTAATCATATCCTCTTCTTTTACCATACCACTTTCCATAATTTCTGCATAACCGGATATGGAAGTAAGGGGCGTCTTTAATTCATGAGAAACATTGGCCGAAAATTCTCTTCGAAGTTCATCCCGCAATTCTTTCTCTGTTTCATCCAAAATCACCATGACTGCTCCATTGATTTCATCTTCGATAATAACGGGACTTGTAACAACCTGGTATACCTTCTCTTTCACAGGAAGAATAAATGTAGATCTTTCACCGTTTAAAGCCTGTTCAATATGACGAATCAGATTCTCATTCCGGTTAAAAGCCACAAAATTACGTACCCTTCCACTGTCCTCATTGATGTCCAGCATCATCAGTGCACTTTTATTGTAAAAAATTACGTTTTCATTTTTATCAATCACAATCAGACCTTCGCTCATGTTCTCTGTGATTGCTTCAAATTCTCCCTTAGAGGAACGTATATCACGAATCTGTTCTTCAATCACCTGTCTCTGCCTTCTGATTTTTTGAATAAAAGGATATAATTCTTCGTATACGTCTCCCTCTATCTCATCCTGATTATCGAAGTTAATTTGATTGATTGGATCCACGATTCGTTTGGTCTGATATCTTGAAATCACAAAGGCAAATAACAAAATCAGGAAAATAATGACACATAATTCCGGCAGAAGTTCTATCACCAGTGCCATCTCGGACTCCTCTTCCATAGAAATCCTCAGAATACTGCCATCTTCCAGTTTTTGTGCAAAGTAATAAGTATTCACCGATAATGTTGTGGAATATCTGGATGCCTTGCCTTCTCCCGTTTTCAAAGCCTCCTGCACTTCAGGTCTGTCCAGATGATTGGGAAGCTGATCTAATTCTGCATTCAATACTTTATTATCGTATAAAACAGACCCGTCTGAACCAATATGCGTAACCCGATATTCCGAATTCACATCCAGATCCACCAGATCGTCTGTTCCATTGGTTTCAATCACATCGCTGATTAATCCTGCAATATCTTTCAAATCAGACTTAATCCGTCGCTCAAAATTCTGATAGTCCATATAAGTTGAAACAATGGCAACAACACAAACAGAAATCACAGTCAGCAGACTCATCACTCTGAATATTCTCTGTCTCATTTTTCACCTGCTTATTTCTTGCTTATTTTATATCCCACGCCGCGAATGGTTTCTATAATGTCTCCTGCATCCCCAAGTTTTTGTCTCAGGGTATGGACATGAACATCCACAGTCCTGGTTTCCCCATCAAAATTATATCCCCAGATTTTGGATAAAATCTTATCTCTGGTGAGAACCATATCCATATTATCCAGAAAATAATTTAACAATTCAAATTCTTTATATGTAAGCACAATCTGCTTTCCATCCACTTTTACTATGTGCTTGGAAGGACTGACATACAGATTTCCAATTTCATAATCCGTGTCCGGTTCTTCCGGTGCTGTTCTGCGCAGAAGCGCCTTTACTCTCGCAATCAGCTCCATCATTCCAAAAGGCTTTGGAATATAGTCATCTGCCCCTGCATCCAGTCCAATTACTTTGTCATATTCACTTCCCTTGGCTGTGAGAAGAATGACCGGAAGACGTTTCAGATTTTTATCGTCTCTGATTTTCTTCAGCACACTCAGTCCATCTTCATCCGGAAGCATAATATCCAATAGAAGAAGATCAGGAATATTCTCCCTCATCTCCTTCCAAAACTCTGAAACACGTTCGAATCCTTTTGTCTCCAATCCTGCACTATTCAAAGTGTATACAACAAGATCTCTGATATTCTT
>CALWLV010000192.1 GCA_944381595.1 uncultured Roseburia sp. | reverse complement strand
ATGGTTTTTCCATTACATACTTACGAAAAAAAACAGCTGCTTTCTGACATACCCCTGACAAAATTCTCCTGATATCCAGAAGTATCGTTCGCCATCCAAGTTTTCTTTCATCATATTTTTTTAATTGGTGAAAAAATTGAGAGATATAATGTTTAACAGGAATATGATTCCATCGTATCCAAAGAATGACTCCCGGTATTATGGTTCCGGCAATCAGTGTAAATCTGTTAGAAATATGAAGAAGCTGCAGCCCAAACACCAAATTCATCAGATAAAAATTTCCGGCCAGACAGCTGAAGAGAAATCGTTCCGGCATACTACGCCCTTTCAGTTTTTCTTTCAGCACAATTGCCGGAAGAAGGACTGTCAGAATCGTATATGCAGCCAGAATTCCTATAAATTGTATTCCAATTAATAATGTCATTGACATATCCGGTACCTTCCTCTTCTATAAAAATACACGAATCATTTCCAATGTATCCCCATCAATTATCACATTGGAATGGCGCAGATTCTCCAATACCCGAAAGAATCTGTCCCTATTGCCATTGGAAAAGTATAACTTCAACTGGCAGGTATAGGTTGCCAGTTCTTCCGGATACTGTTGTACAGCCCGTTCACACCACTTCTCGCATTTCTCATAATTCTCTATTTCAAGCAATCTGAGTGAGATAATCTCAAAATGATGCGTGGTCATTTTCACCTTTTCTTTTTGATATAAAACTTCACAAACCTGATCCAGCAAATCGGTCATGGACCTTTGCTCAATTCCCGTCAACACTTTCTGTTTTAAAACGGCATTCATATATTCAATGAACTCCAGAATATCTGCAATCTGGTTATTCTCTTCTTTTAGAATCTGGCTGTATCGTTTCTGAACATTTGCACGAAAATCATTTAATACCTCTTGCAGAACGGACGCCGCATAATGAGATGTCTCCGAATCTTCGCTGTTTAATGCCAATGAAATAGACGCCAGTGATTCTCTGAAATCCTGACGGACAATATTCATCATAAGGTTTCTCAAATTATCCTTATCTGTAATGGCCAGTGCTTCCTCAAGAGAAACAATATTTTTATCACGTTCTTCATCCGTATAGTGGATTTCCTCCACTCTGTCCTTACTGAAAATAACATCCTCCAAATCCACTGACTGAAAGAAAAATATCCGATAAAAGACATACTCCAAAAGTATAAACAGAGGTCCTGCAAGAGGCAGTGCAAACATCAGCACCGCTTTCATGGCAACGCTAAACCCTTTTTCCTTTTTCCGAACCAGGTTCCACACTACATACAGCAGAACAACAAAAATGTTGACCAATATCAGAATCCAGAACCATGTACTCGTAAATATCATAAACGTATCTTCTCCATTATTTCACTTTGATATCCATGTTCCAAAAATCTGTGTACCACAACGCCTGCTTCTACATGATTTGTATTGGATAAAAGCACATATAACTCTCCATCTTTTAACTTACCCATGTAATCAGACTGCCGCAAATTGTCTTTTAATACTTCCGCTGCTTTCTCTGCATATTCAGGTTTCTCCAATATATGCAAGAGTGTACATTCTGTCAGATTCCGTTTCTTCGCTTTCTGATATGCATCCACCAAAGAAGAAAATGCCTCCGGCTCCAGGATTCTGGTATCTTCCACATAACGTTTCTCTTCCAGTGCGGACATATAGCGGTTGGCTCGTAACACTGCATTCTGTATCAAATAACTGACAACGGTAAGCAGATTCGCCTGTCCCAATGTCATTCTGTCCCAGGATATTCCCCATACCATGATGATCATTCGCATCTTATCTTCTTCGAAAATGGCATTGGCCATCAAAGGATACTGTTGATCCAATGCCCGATTGATGTATACTTTTCGATTCATCAAATCCTGGTACATTTCACCCATTTTTTTGTACTGAATGGAATTCCCCAATTCTCTTGCTTTATGGGAACTGGCTGAAAACATACGAGCGTAATCTCCATCTCCCACTGTATAAATTGCAACATCTTTGCTTTGTAAAATCTGCGTCAGCATCTCTACTGCATCAAATAATACCTCATCCGGCACTACCTGATCAAGTTTGGATGTAATACTGTAGATTTTTCCGATACTGTCCTTTTGATCAATCACCTGGCGTTCTAAAACATCCTTCACCCTGCGGTTGCTGCCATTGATTTCTTTGATGTCTTTAATTTGTCCCAATAAGTGTTCTTCCAATTCTTCCGATTCCGTTTTGATGGATCGAATCTGGTCTCTCATGTATCCAACCACCAGCCCCACAATAAATAACTGTGCAATCCACACATATGTGGTATAATCAATCATAACTTCAAACTCACTTTTGGTATACATCTGCCTGAATAAGTACCCCGCAAGAGACAGGATGGACGAAAAAATTGCCTGCTGCTGTCCATATATAACAGCAAACAAAAGCACATAAATAAGAAAAAAATCAATTTGAGAAAAATATTCGCTATCCACCGTCCGATTGTTCAACATAAAAAACGGAATGAAACAAATCATATTTTCTATATACGGAATCAGCAAAAGCAAAAACCACTTCCACTGATTGAATATTCGTTTCCACCACGAAAGCTGATTTTCCTCCATCTTGGAAAAAACAGATTCTTTCTTTTTCATCTCCGTGACTAGTTTCCGGATCATCTTATCCTGGTCCTGGAAGAAGACCATTCCAAATTCATGGTCAAATCGATAATTCGATAATACCCGTCTGCCTCCGCCTTCCTGTTCCTCCACAATCGTCGCATCTACCTCCAGATAATCCCGAATTTTCTCCGCCAGTTCTGTCTGGCTGATTTCGACACCGGAAGAAATATGATATAAGGAATGCTGATGTTCTGTACACAGAATGACTTTGCTGATAAATTCCACTGCATCCGATTCATATAACAAAGAAAATGTTTCATCCATCTTCGTTGTAATGTATCTTTTCTGCATTGCTTCCAGACACATTCTCGCACAAATATTATCAGCCTCTCTGAGATTTTGGGGAATATGATACAAATGATCCAATCGCAATACTACCAGATCAAGCTGGTAGTTTCTTCTATAATCCTCACAGATGTACTCTGCCTGTGCCAATGACATCGCCCGACATCCGGATGAAGAAAACGGTGTATTTTCTTCAATATCCCTGTCGTAATGCCCGCTATATACTTCATCCGAAGACAAAAAAATGAATCTTCCTCTTTTTATCGCGGAAAATGACACTAATAAATTAATAAAAGAAGTTGAAAAACGAACAGATTCTTTTTCCCCCTTCTCCCAGTCGAAATTCACATCAAAAGCACCTAAAAACACTGTCACATCCGGGTTTACACTTTCAAACACCTCATTGAGATTCACATTATCGTAAGAAAAACGATAAGTCTCAAATACTTTTGGATTATTTGTTTTATCATAGGGATTCCCCGTAATCAGATAAATTCGATGCCGCTCTTTCTTCAATTTAATGATTAACTGATTCATCAGGCTGCTAAAGCCACCAATTAATAATATATTCATATATTTATATCCTGCTGTGATAATCGCTGCAAAAACACATTTACATCTTCTAATGCTTCATCATAACTAATTCCATAGGTTTCACTTAGCTTTTTTGCAATCATTTCTTGATTCATGTTTTCCATCACCATTTCACATATTTGTGCTCCGGTCTCATTCAATGGTACCGGCTTTCTATAGGGCACTCCCGGCTGTTCCATGTCAATCAGCCAGTATAGTCCAGCTGCTTTTCGCAACTGATATCGTTCAGGATGAAAATTCATAATGCTCTTCCTCTCATTTTCCGTTCTATTCCTCAACATAAATGGCTATATTATCTCTTCCATTTTCCTTTACCTGATACAATGCCTTATCTGCACGGCTGCTCAGAGTATGATAAGTATCGTTCGGTTCTGCCAAAGCCCCTCCAATACTTACGGTAAAACAAGGAATCTCTGTGGAAAACTGTTTCACCTGAAAAAGAATTCTTTTCGACACAGCATTTAACGTTTCTTCATCTGGAATTTTATTTAAAAACAAACAAAATTCATCACCGCCGATTCTGGCAGCCACATCTCCCTGTCTGGATGATTTCTTCAAAATCAAACCCAACTGCTGAATGACCTGATCTCCAACAGTGTGACCATAGGTATCATTAATCAATTTAAAATAATCTAAATCTATCATCAACAGTCCATATTGTCCTGGATCAACCTGTAACTTTGTATTAATAAATTTCTCTGCTGCGCCACGATTATACAATCCACTGAGAGAATCGTAATCAATGAGTTTCTGCATATTTTCTGTATAAGAAATTAACTCATTATTTTTTAACACAAGTGTTTCATTTGCCAACATCAGGGAACTTCTGTGATCAAACTCTTTCTGATAATTCATCTGAAATCCACATATATAAATCGTTCCCTCATGCTGCATACTCTTCATTCCTGCAAAAACCTGAATAAGTTCACCACTATATGTGGGAATTCTATACTCATGTTGAATGCCATTTCCAGGATTCTCTAATGCTTTCTTCAGAATATCCTGAATATCTTTCCAATCTTCTTTGCATATTAAATCAGACAAATACTGTCTGTTTTCTCTAAATTTATTTTTATCTTCATAGCCGTACATCGAAATTAAATTTTCATTTACAAAAACAAGCGGATAATCTTCTGACGCCTTGCACACATAAATGCATCCTGGCAACGAATTCAAGATTTCACTTATTAAATTCTGTTCTATTTTATCAGTATAATACAAAGGAAACCTCCTTAAATCTTTGCATTAGTATACCATAATTTATTATCGTTTGCAAGATATGAAAATGCTTGAGTTTCCGCAGAATTATCCCCACCAGGCAAATCTGCTGTATCCTGTTATCCACAACTTTCAAAAAATGTCAAAAATATAAGGAATCCTGTTCCTTTTTGATGTAAAATTAAGCTATCCAACAAAAACCTTACTAAACAAAAAAGAAGGAGGATTCCCTGTGGTTAATTTTACATCATTTACCTATCAAATGAAACGGGAAATTTTATCTTTTTCAAATAAAATTTCCAGAAAGCTTTCCAAA
>CALWLV010000191.1 GCA_944381595.1 uncultured Roseburia sp. | reverse complement strand
AGATACTCCTCCGTCTGTTCTTCAATATCTTTATTTACATTTATAATATACAGAGTAAACGCCGCAATATTAAGCAAAATTACTGCAGCAATGACAATGATTGTCACGTAGTAATTTCTTAGCTTTTCCATTCGTATCCCCTTTCCTTTTTTCTACATATACTTGTATATGATAACAAAATTTATAAGGAGATGTCAATGATAATTATATTTTTCTTCCAATTTTTTGCATAAAAGCCGCAGACTTACACCGAAGCTCCCAAACGGTTTCTTTCAATACGTCTGCCGTCCTATCCATATCTTCCCTGGTATTTTCTGATGATAATGTCATACGGATGGCACTATAGGCAAGTTCGTCGGAAAGCCCGATTGCCTTTAAAACTCCGGAAGGACCTGCTTCCCCTGCGGCACAGGCAGAGCCGGTAGAAACACAGATACCCTTCATGTCTAACATTTCAAGCAACGTTCCTCCATCCACATATGCAAAACACAAATTCAGATTTCCCGGCAAACGATGTTCCCAGGAACCATTTAATTTTACAAATGGAATTTCGTTGATAATCCTGCGGAACAAATAACTACGCAGCATCGTTTCCCGCTTCATACATTCTTTCATGTGTAAGGCCGCATATTCTGCTGCCTTTGTCATTCCCACAACTCCCGGAACGTTTCCTGTTCCCGCACGCATACCCTTTTCCTGATGTCCCCCATGCATAAACGGTATTATTTCCACACCCTTTCTGATATATAAAAATCCCATTCCCTTTGGTCCCCCAAATTTATGGGAACTGACGCTGAGCAAATCAATATGGGCACGTTTTACATCAATTGGGATATGACAAAACGCCTGCACCGCATCGGTATGAAAGAGTATGCCATGTTTTTTGGCAATTCGTCCTATTTCTTCAATGGGCTGAATGGTTCCTATTTCATTATTGGCCGTCATAACAGAAATTAAAATCGTATCCCTTCGGATAGCATGTTCCAGTTCTTCCAATGAAATTACACCATCTGTGTTCACTCCAAGATACGTAATTTCAAACCCCAGCTGTTCCAGCCATTTACAAGTAGACAGTACTGCAGGGTGTTCCAGGACAGAAGTAATGATATGACGTCCCTTTTGTTTATTCGCATATGCGCACCCGTACAATGCCCAGTTATCACTTTCTGTACCACCGCTTGTAAAATAGATTTCTTCTGATTCCGCATTTAGAATGTCTGCCAGTGTTTGTCTGCCATAATTCATAACGCGGTCCGCTTCCATACCAAACTCATGCGCACTGGATGGATTTCCATATTGGGTCGTGAAATATGGCTCCATGGCAAGCATAGTCTGCTTTCTCATATAAGTGGTAGCGGCATTATCCAGATATATGATATTTTTTTCTTTCATTTCTCCTCCATTCTGCCGGATAAAAACCGACTATGACTACTATTTCGCTGCATCCTTGAATATAATAAATAAAAAACAGGAAACGACCAGTGAAAAACAAACTTATCAAAGGAACTTTTATTCTATCTGCTGCCGGTATCCTCACCAGGCTGATTGGTTTCTATTATAGAATATTCTTATCGAATACAATTGGTGCAGACGGGATGGGGTTATATCAGATGATTTTTCCCATGTATGGATTATGCGTTTCCTTCGCCGTCACAGGGATTGAGATGGCCATATCCAAATATGTTGCCGCTGCCGGTGCAGGAGAACGGTCCGGTGAGTGTATACAGGTTCTAAAAGCAGGTATTCGGCTCTCTCTCTTCTTCTCTTGCCTCACTGCCATAGGTGTTTATCTGTTCAGTGATTTCATCGCAGCAGTTCTGATTGGAGACATCCGATGCAGCATTCTTTTAAAATTTATTGCATTTGCCATTCCGGCCTGTGCGATACATGGATGTATCATTGGCTATTTTTTAGGGAAAAGCCAAACGGGTATTCCGGCTCTTGCACAGCTGTCGGAACAGATTACAAGAGTAGGAGTTGGGTTTCTCCTTGCCTTCCTTTTGTCAAAGGAACAGGAATATCTTTCGCCGGTTACTGCCATGGAAGGTCTTCTCGCCGGCGAAATCATGTCCTCTGTAATCTGTGTCATTGCCCTTATAAAAGATCTTCGTAAGTCCAAAAAGAACGGAGCATTGTCTGAAAAATCTTATCAGAAGAAAATTTTTTCCATGTCCTTTCCACTTTCCACCAGTCGCGTTATCACTTCAGTCATTCTTAGTTTTGAAGCAATCCTGATATTACGCTGCTTGAAAGTATATGGATTAAACCATCAGGAAGCCGTTTCCATTTACGGCGTTCTGACAGGCATGGCCATGCCATTTATTTTCTTTCCGTCCACAATTACCGGGGCCATTTCCTCCGTGATACTTCCCTCCATATCCGAAGCTCAGTCAGAAGGAAATTATGTAAAAATCGCCAGAACCACCTCAGCCGTAACAAAATACTGTTTTTCCATCGGTATCTTCTTCTCCGCTTTGTTCTATCTGTATGGTACTCGCATTGGGTCCGTACTGTTTTCCAATGAAGATGCCGGAACATTTATTTCTATCCTGTCCTGGCTCTGTCCATTTATGTACTTAGGCTCTACCCTGGGAAGTATTCTAAACGGTCTCGGACTGACGAAACTGACCTTTCTTGTCAATGTATTGGTGTCCCTTTCCCGTGTCGGATTTCTTTGGCTCTTTGTACCTGTATATGGCATCCGCGGATATTTATGGGGAATCCTTGCAAGCCAGATGATTTCTGCTTTTTTATTCCTTTATTTTGTAAAAAAGCACACACATTTCCGCTACCGACCCGCAGAATGCATTCTGATTCCCTCTGTGATTACGATAATCAGTATTGGCTCATCCTTCTTGATTTACCATTTTCTGGAACTGTGGCTGCCCCTCCCATTTCTTTGTCTTGTCCTTTGTATTGCTGTGGCATGCCTGATTTTTGCAATTTTATTATTTTACCCTCAAATCAGACAAAAAAAGAAATGATTTGATTCTCCTGTTCTTTTGTGCTATGATAAAAAGAACTATAAACAAGCCATCTTTGTTATGGTGGATAGGAGGAATTATGCCAATTAAAGTACAGAGCGATCTCCCGGCAAAAGCCGTTATTGAGAGTGAAAATATATTTATCATAGACGAGAACCGTGCAATCAAACAGGACATACGTCCACTCAAGATTGCTATTTTAAACTTAATGCCGGTGAAGCATGATACGGAAATTCAGCTGCTTCGTGCTTTATCCAACACACCACTTCAGGTTGACGTGACCTTTGTCTGTGTAGAAAGCCATGTTTCCAAACATACTCCGGCAAGTCATTTAAATCAGTTTTATTCCAAATTTTCTGAAATCAGGAATAAGAAATTCGACGGATTAATCATTACCGGTGCTCCCGTTGAACAGATGCCTTATGAGGAAGTAAATTATTGGGAAGAATTGAAAGAGATTATGGATTGGTCTGACCAGAATGTAACCTCCACCTTCCACTCCTGCTGGGGGGCTTTTGCCGGATTATATTATCGATATGGAATTGATAAAATTCCATTGGACCAGAAAATGTTTGGAATCTTTGAACATGATGTATTACATAGAAAAGTACCCCTTGTCCGTGGATTTGACGATGTGTTTTATGCACCCCATTCCAGACATGTGGGAATTTCCAGGGAAGAAATCAAACAGCATCCGGATTTGACGATTCTTGCAGATTCTCAAATAGCAGGTCCTTTCATTATAATGGGAAAAGAAGGAAAACATATCTTCGTTACCGGGCATCCGGAATATGACCGGAACACTCTGGATAACGAATACAAACGCGATAAAGCGAAGGGATTGGATATCCGGATTCCTTACCATTACTATCCGGATGACAATCCGGACAACAAACCACTGCTTACCTGGAGAGGGCATGCAAACGGGCTCTATACCAATTGGCTGAATTATTATGTATACCAGGTAACCCCTTATATTCTGTAACAAAAAGCAGGGAGAGACGGTACCAAACCGTTCTTCCCTGCTTTTCTTTGTTCTATTCCTTATCTTTTATATTTCGGTATCCTTCCAGCTGTTCCTGTATGGTCCGTATGGATATCGCTCCAAATAACCAGTCCATTTCATCTAAAATTTCTTTGATTTGTTCTTTTGGAATTCTGATATCCAGACAGGCTTTCTCAGTATATGCCTTACAGAACTCATTAAAAAATCCGGTATCAAACATTGCTGCTATCAATTCGTCCGAGGCATTGCCCATAATTGTATTTGCTTCAATGGTATTCTCGATATGGATTTTCTCCTGTTCCGGCATATGATCCTGACAGGCATCCAGCATTTGCCTGTAGGCTTTGATTCTTTCTTCTGCTATATGATTCATTGTTTCCCTGACTGAACCTGCCCTTCTTTCGATTTTCAGCCAATTCCGGCCATTTTCATAAAT
>CALWLV010000190.1 GCA_944381595.1 uncultured Roseburia sp. | reverse complement strand
GCATAATTTTTTTATTCAATCTTCATCGATTGGTTTTATGAATCTTGCATTCACCAATGACACATAATACCCTGCTTCTTTTAATACCTCTCTCACTTTAACAGCAGTTTCTACCATGGAACCGGCTGCCACCAGTGCAATATCTTTCTCTTCATAAATCAGTTCGCTTTTTCCATAGCGGATTGGCTGCCGAAATTCTTTCAACCCCTCGTAAACGGTTCCTCTCGGATAACGAATGGCAAGAGGCCCTTCAAAACAGCTGGAGTATTTCAAAATATCCACCAGTTCATACTTGTTTTTCGGTGCAAATATGCTCATATTCGGAATGGAATTCAGATAGGAATAATCAAAAATTCCCTGATGTGTCTCTCCATCACCGCCAACCAGTCCTGCTCTGTCTATGGCAAAAACCACCGGCAAATCCTGAATACAAACATCATGTACAATTTGATCATATGCTCTTTGTAAAAAGGAAGAATAAATTGCAACATATGGTTTCATTCCCACTGCTGCAAGACCTGCGCCAAAAGTGACTGCGTGTTCTTCTGCAATTCCCACATCAAAGAACCGGTCCGGATAGTACTTACTGAACTTTTTTAATCCGGTTCCATCTGCCATGGCTGCAGTAATCGCCACGATTTTTTCATTTTCCTTAGCCAGATTACAGATTGTTTTCGAAAAAACATCCGTATAATCTGGTTTTTCTTTCACTCCAAGAACTTCTCCCGTTTCTTTATCAAAAGGCGCCACACCATGGAATCTGGAAGGTTTCTTCTCGGCATAAGGATATCCCTTTCCCTTCTTCGTTATAACGTGTACCAGCACCGCATGGTCTAATTTTTTTGCTTCATTAAACACCTTTACCATCTGGTTCACATTATGCCCGTCTATGGGACCCAAATAAGTAATCCCCATATTTTCAAAAAGCATTCCCGGCACCATCAGCTGTTTTAAGCTATTCTTCGTCTTATCCACCTGATGCACGATTTTTTCTCCAAATAAAGGAATCTTATTCAGTGTATTTTTCACCCCTGATTTTAACTCTGTATAGACGTCTGCGGTCCGAATCTGGGATAAATAAGAAGAAAATCCACCTACATTTTCTGAAATCGACATATCATTATCATTCAATATAATGATAAAATTTCGCTTTAACTGTGCTGCATTATTTAAGGCCTCATATGCCATACCTCCGGTGAATGCACCATCTCCAATCACAGCTACCACCGTATTGTCCATTTTTTTTATCTGAAACCCACTGGCAATCCCCAGTGCCGCTGATATGGATGTGGAACTATGACCTGTTCCAAAGGAATCACAGTCACTTTCCCTTCGTTTTGGAAATCCGCTGATTCCTCCATATTTACGCAAGGTATTAAATTCATCCTTCCTTCCCGTAAGGATTTTATGGGTATAAGACTGGTGCCCTACGTCCCACACAATTTTGTCTCCCGGCATATTCAGACACAAATGGAGCGCCATGGTCAGCTCCACCACCCCCAGGTTGGAAGCCAGATGTCCACCGCACTCAGAAATTCTATCAATTAAAAATTCACGAATTTCATCCGCCAATATATTATAATCTTCTTTGTCTATTTTTTTTATGTCATTTGGACCTTTGATACTATCTAATAACATGATACCCTCCAATAACTACAAGGTTTCGTCCTATTTCTCCCTGTAAATCAGACTGACAAGCAGATTCATTAAAAATTCATTTTCTCCATGTAATTCTTTCAGAATCCCAATTGCCTTATCCGAATATTCTTTCACTCTCTTCGACGCTTCTTCCACACCAAGAATTGTCACATAAGTTGTCTTATGGTTTTTCTCATCGCTGAATACCGGTTTTCCTAATACTTCCATGGTACTGGTCACATCCAGAATATCATCCTGAATCTGGAATGCTCTTCCAATTAAAAGTGCAGCTTCCCCTATTTTCTCCACTTCCTTGTCCGAGGCACCTGCAAGAACTGCACCGGCCATCATAGATGCCTGAATTAAGGCGCCTGTCTTTAATTCATGTACAAACTGCAGCATGGATTCCTCCATGGCATGGTCAGAATATAATACATCTACCGTCTGACCGCCAATCATACCATAAATTCCGGATTTCTCTGAAATAATTCGAAATGCCTTTGCTGCCCGGTCCGGCTTCTCACTGTCAGCAATGGCCTTTGCACAGATTTCATAAGCATAATTTAGCAATCCATCTCCTGCCAGTATTCCCATAGCATGTCCAAATTTCTTATGGGTCGTCAGTTTTCCTCTGCGGTAGTCATCATTATCCATAGCCGGCAAATCATCATGTACCAGTGAGTATGTGTGTATCATCTCCATGGCTGCCATAAATGGATAAACTTCACTGCCATTCTCTCCAAAAAATCTTGCTGTTTCCTGCAAAAGCATTGGGCGCAGTCTTTTTCCTCCTGCTGTCAGGCTATAATTCATTGCATTAATCACTTCTTTTTGATAGCCTTGTACCTCCGGCATATAAGAATATACAATATCCTCTACTTCTTTGGTCCGCTGCTTCAACTGTTCTTTATATTCTTTCCTCATGCAACTGCTCCTATTCTTCCTGTAAAACAATGATTTTCTTTTCTGTATCATCCAGTTTGGTCTTTAATTTCTGCACCAGCTGGATTCCTTTCTTATATAACTGAAAGGACTCTTCCAGACTAATCTGGTCCGATTCCAGTTTCTCAATAATCTCTTCCAAATTTTCAAATCCCTGCTCAATTGTCATCTTCTCTGCCATGTTTTACCTCCAGCACCTTCGCTTTCAATTCTCCATCACAAAGGGTAATCTGCAGTTGTTCCCCTTTTTTCACTTGTTCTACTCTGCGGATATTTTGTCCCTTCTCATTACTGACGTAAGAAAATCCGCTCTCCAGTTTCCGCATCGGTGACAGTCCATGGAGAATTTCCGCTGCCAGTTTCAAACGATGTTTCTCAAATTGCAGTTTCGTATCCATAGCCGCCTTTAACCGATCCGACTGATAATCCAGCTGCTGTCTCTGATCTAATAATTGTTTGACCGGACTGATTTTCTCCATCCTTGCTGCCAGATACTGGAATTTCGCCCTGCACAACTGATAACGATTCATCATAGTCCGATCCAGCGTGGTCCGGAACTGCCCCACATTCTCCAAAAATTTTTGATAATCAAAAACAGCCAGTTCTGCTGCCGCAGATGGAGTTGGTGCACGCATATCAGCCACATAGTCCGATATGGTCACATCCGTTTCATGACCCACTGCAGAAATAACCGGCGTTTTACATGCAAATATGGCTCTTGCCACTTCTTCCTCATTAAATGCCCATAAATCTTCAATGGAACCACCGCCCCGACCAATAATGAGTACGTCCATGCCCATTGCATCCATCCGATTCAAACCACTGATAAGAGAAGGAACTGCCTCTGCTCCCTGCACCAGTGCCGGACAAAGATAAAGCTGAACATAAGGATTTCTTCTTGTAGCAATATTGATAATGTCCCGTATGGCAGCTCCTGTCGGCGAAGTGATGATACCAACCTTTTGTGCATACCTGGGAAGCGACTTCTTATACGCTGCGTCAAACATTCCCATCTCCAGAAGTTCTTTCTTTAACTGTTCAAAACGCTGGTATAAATTTCCTATCCCATCCTGTATAATCTCTCTGGCATATAACTGGTATTTTCCGTCTCTCTCATAGACATTCACACTGCCAAATGCCGTCACCCGATCTCCATCTTTCATCGGAAACTGCAAGCCACTCCTGTTTCCTGCAAACATCACTGCAGCCATGCTTGATTTTTCATCCTTCAAAGTAAAATAAATATGTCCGGAGGAATGATATTTGCAGTTGGATACCTCTCCTTTGATTCGAATGGCACCCAGTGCAAAATCTTCTTCAAACAAATGACGGATATAAGAATTGACCTGTGAAACGGTATATATATTTGCCATTGCTCCACCTTCTGTCTATACTAATTTTGCTAACACTCCATTTACAAAAGATGGGGAATCATCTCCACCAAATTTCTTGGCCAGTTCCACCGCCTCATTGATTGCCACGTTTACCGGGATGTCATCATCATACTTCATTTCATAATAAGCCAGCCGGATAATGGTCAAATCAACCTTTGCCATTCTGCTTAATTTCCAGCCCTTTGCCACTTCATCAATATCTGTATCAATTTCAGCAAGATGTTCCAGTACCTTGTCCACCTTTTGCTGCATATATTCCTGATCTTTCTCTGAAACTTCTCCTAACTCTTCTACATACAGTTCAAACTGTTCCTTCAGTTCTGACGCTTCATAAAATGCCTCACGAAACAACATCTTAAAAATATTCTCTCTCAGTTGTCTTCTTGTCATAGTATTCCTCCGTATGATTTCTTCTGATCTATTTATATTACTGTCAAGGTGCTGATTCAGAAAAACGGGGTGTCCTCAGACACCCCGTACTCTTACTATTTTGTGCCTTCCACTGCAACACCGGCAATCTGAACATTAACTTCTGAAACAATCAGCCCAGTCATGTTCTCAATGGATGTTTTTACCTTATCCTGTACATTTGCTGAAACCTCCGGCACATTGTATCCATATTTAATGTTCAACGACAATTCCACAATGACACTGCCTTCTTCAACCTTGACCTTTACACCCTTTGACAAATTCTTCATGCCAAGCTTGGAAATAATCTCTTTCGTAATATTCCCTGCCATGGATGCTACACCTTCCACCTCAGTAGCTGCAATCCCTGCGATAATTGCTACCACATCATCGGCAATCTTGACTTCGCCCACATTGGTTTCCTGCATTCTCTGTTCCATAACCTTACCTCCAATTGTTTCTAAAGAATGTAAAATATCCTGTCAACGATCTTTCACACCTGATCATAGGTTTATTATACCAAAAATCATAACAAATGCAACTTATTTTTCTATATTCTTTACCGCAGTAATCGTAATCTGACCCGCACTGACTCCCGCTTTGGATTTGACAATTTCTTCAATCTGGGCTCTTGCGGCATTGTCTAAGGAATCTGCAACAATCATCACATCCACTCCATCCTCACTGATGGTAACTGCTACATTTTTATAACCCTTTGCCTGAATCATGGACTCCGCTGCTGATTCCTTTTCTGCATTTTCCGTCAGTTCCACGATTTTTTCTACTGCGGAGGACTTTTCTTCCTCACTGAGGCTTTCATTATTCACAATCTCCATCAGCGTTTCTTTACTGTTTGCACGGATTTCTTCTCTTGCAAGCTTTGCTTCCACGATAAAATCAACTGTCCCGGCTGCATTTACCAATACTGCCTCTCCCGGTTCGCCTTCCATCTCAATTTCATTGCTCTCAATATCCTGAACTCCTGCCGCCACATCTTTTGCACTGGTCTCTGCCTGTTCCACTTTAGTCGTTGTAGTATCTTCTGTTCCGGCATTTGTTCCATCTTCCGAGGCTTCTTTTGACACCTTTGCCCCTGCAAGCACACCATCCTGCTCTGTCTTTTCTACATGATTCAGATACCCTGCTACTGCAATCAACCCTGCCAGTGCTGTAATTACAATCTGATTTTTACGAAATAATTTCATGAAAACCTCCTGTCAAAACCTATATGTATGATTTCGTTTTATTTATATTTATACAGTTACCATAATCTTATTAATCTCTATGCCAAATAATGCCTTAATCAATCCAATTATTTTCTCTTTTACCTGTGGACTGTCTGCGCCTTCTGCTACTACTGCCACCCCTTCTATCTGTGGGCAAATTTCTGACAGAATATAAGGTATTTCTTCTCCTGCACTATTTTTATAATAAATGGTATTTTCATCTCTGCTGTAAGATGTAATATTCCGTTCTCCGCCATCTCCATCCGATTCCACTGTATTTTCTGATTGCACACTTTCATCTTTTAAAATTTCTTTCCCCTCTCCGTTTTTTATGGTAATCATAACGGAAGCCTTTGATACCCCACTCATTTCTTCGATTAGATTTTCCAGTTTTTTCTCCAAAGCCTTTACATACGCCTGCGTATCGGAATCAGATTCCTGTACCGTATTCTGCTGCACATTATTTTCCTCCTCCGTTTTCTCCTGTTCCCCTGATGGTATGGAACAAAGCAACAGTACAATCCCCGCCGCAGCCATCAGAAGCAGCTTATCTTTTCCGATTTTGCTGATAAATTCTTTGTCTATTTTCATATTCTCCTCCTGATTATGCCTTGCGAATCGTAATAGATTCTCCGGAAATTCCAAACAAACAAATCAGTTCATTTCGAATGGCAATGAGCTGAGGTTCCTCCTGTTCCGGTTCTGATTCTTCTGAATCAATCTCCACCTCCACCGAAATGCCTGAAATCTCCTGTTGTGTTACCACCAGATTAATTTGCTTTAATTCACCTGCCTCCTGTATGACCTGGCACTGTTTCAACTGATATCCCTGCTGTTCTACTACTTCCTCTGCCTGTGTCTGCACAAATGCCTTGTAATTTACTTCATATTGCTCTGTCAGCGAAGCATCCTTCCCTTCCAAAAGACTCTGATACTTCTCTATTTCCTGACTGACCTGTGCTTTCCGGATGAATGTTTCCATCGAACCTTCCAATCCCAGAAGGTTGCCTATTGGCTGCAAAAGAATGACTGCAAGAACAAGACCGCAAAACAGTTTCACCATTCGTTTCATCCCATGATCTGAAATAATCTGGCAAAGAATTGTCTCTAACATCAGAAAGCCAATCAGCGTTTTTACATATTCCATCATTTCTTCCATACCTCCTATGTAGTAACGATGCAAATAACAGCCAGAGACAGGGATAACATGACAAACTGGGTAATCAGCACTTTATTCAACAAGATAACCCCCTCTGCCGTCACATCCACACAACCGGATATCCTCTTATCTGCAAAAGGCTGCAAAAGTGCGGAAGTCAGCTTATATGCTCCGACAAACAATAACA
>CALWLV010000189.1 GCA_944381595.1 uncultured Roseburia sp. | reverse complement strand
AGCCCACAATTTATAGAAGAAGCTGCTTACGGTCTTGTGGAGATTAACAGAGAGAAAATCAAAGGAGCAAGATTGATTGCAAATCCGGGATGTTATCCGACCTGTTCTACATTGTCCATTTATCCGTTGGCAAAGGAAGGCCTGATTGATATGAACTCAATTATTATTGATGCGAAGTCAGGAACCTCCGGAGCAGGACGAGGAGCAAAGGTCAATAACCTGTATTGTGAAGTCAATGAGAATATTAAGGCATATGGTGTTGCCACACACAGACATACACCGGAAATCGAGGAGCAGTTATCCTATGCGTCAGGGGAAGCGGTGAAACTGAACTTTACGCCACATCTGGTACCGATGAACAGAGGCATTCTGGTTACAGCCTATGCATCGTTAAAGAAACCTCTTAGCTATGAGGAAGTCAAGGCAGTTTATGATAAATATTATGAAAATGAAACGTTTGTCCGCGTACTGGACCGGGATGTGTGTCCTGAGACAAGATGGGTGGAAGGAAGCAACTATGTGGATGTGAATTTCAAAATCGATGAGCGCACGGGAAGAATTATTATGATGGGGGCGATGGATAATCTGGTAAAAGGTGCAGCAGGACAGGCAGTGCAGAATATGAATTTGATTTTTGGATTAAAGGAGACAGAAGGACTGATGCAGGTTCCAATGTTCCCATAAAAAGAGATATTATTTAGAAAGAGTGGTAGAGAGAATGAAGAAGATAGATGGCGGCGTAACTGCTGCAAAGGGATTTCAGGCGACAGGACTTGAGGTAGGAATTAAAGAAGGCCATAGTGGAAAAAAAGATATGGCCATGGTGTACAGTGAGGTGCCTTGTAAGGTGGCGGGAACCTTTACCAGCAATGTGGTAAAAGCAGCACCGGTGAAATATGATATGAATGTGGTGGACAACAGTCCCTTTGTACAGGCAGTTGTAGTAAACAGTGGTGTGGCCAATGCCTGCACCGGAGAGGAAGGCATGGAAAATTGCAGACGTCTGGCGAAGAAGGCAGGAGAAGTGCTGAATATTCCGCAGAGTGCTGTGTTGATTGGATCCACCGGAGTGATTGGGGCACAGCTTCCTATGGAGAAAATGATTCATGGTGTGGAATTGTTAGCAGAAAAGCTTGGCAGTACAACGGAAAACGGAACACTGGCAGCGGAGGCCATTATGACCACGGATACCGTATCCAAAGAAGTGGCATATCAGCTGGAAATTGGAGGAAAAACAGTTACCGTAGGAGGTATGTGCAAAGGTTCCGGTATGATTCATCCCAATATGTGTACCATGCTTGCCTATGTGACCACGGATGTGAATATTTCCAAAGAAATGCTTACAGAGATGGTCAAGGACAATGTGAAAGATACCTTTAATATGATTTCAGTAGACGGAGATACTTCTACCAATGATACCATGCTGGTTATGGCAAATGGAATGGCAGGTAACCCGGAAATCACAGAAAAGAATGAAGATTATGAAGCATTTGCACGGGCATTGAAAGAAATTAATACATATCTTGCAAAGAAAATGGCAGGAGACGGCGAAGGAGCAACGGCACTGTTTGAAGTGACCGTACAACAGGCAGATACAAAGGAACATGCTGTTACCCTGGCAAAATCTGTCGTAACTTCCAGTCTGGTAAAGTGTGCCATCTGTGGCCATGATGCAAACTGGGGAAGAATTCTTTGTGCCCTTGGTTATGCAGGAGTAGAATTTGACCCGGAGAAAGTGGAAATCTTTTTTGAAAGTAAGGCGGGAAAGATTCAGATTGCAGAACATGGAATCTCTACCGGATACAGCGAAGAGGAAGCCACCAGAATTCTTTCAGAAGAAGAAGTAACCGCAAGGATTTTAATGCACATGGGTGAGGCAGAGGCCACTGCCTGGGGATGTGACCTGACCCATGAATATGTCAGCATTAACGCAGATTATAGAAGCTAAGGAGTAAGGAATATGTCAGTAGAAACAATTGTACAGCAGAAAGCAAATGTGCTGATTGAAGCACTTCCATATATTCAGAGATTTAACCGGAAAATTATTGTAGTAAAATATGGCGGCAGTGCCATGACAGATGAAGAATTAAAGAAAAATGTCATCAAGGATGTAACCTTATTAAAGCTGGTTGGGTTTAAACCGATTATCGTTCATGGCGGCGGAAAAGAAATCAGCAAGTGGGTAAGTAAGACTGGTATGGAACCAAGATTTATCAATGGTCTGCGTGTAACAGATGAAGATACCATGGAAATTGCAGAAATGGTTCTTGGAAAAGTAGGAAAACAGCTGGTGAGACATGTGGAAGCGTTAGGTGTGAAAGCAGTGAGTATCAGTGGAAAAGACGGCATGACATTAAGATGCAAAAAGAAATATGCCGATGGGGAAGATATCGGATTTGTAGGCGAAATTACAGATGTAGATACCAAACTTTTGTTTGATTTAATTGAAAATGATTACCTTCCAATCGTCAGCCCGATTGGCATGGACGAAAATTACCAGACCTACAATATCAATGCAGATGACGCTGCCTGTGCCATTGCCAGAGCTGTTAATGCAGAAAAACTGGCATTCCTGACTGATGTGGAAGGCGTATATAAAGATCCGGAAGATAAGGAATCCCTGATTTCCGAACTTCGCGTCACTGAGGCAGAACAACTGATTCGTAAGGGAAATATCGGAGGAGGAATGCTTCCGAAAATCAGCAACTGTATTGATGCCATTCACAATGGTGTTTCCAGAGTCCATATTCTGGATGGAAGAATTCCACATTGCCTGCTTTTGGAAATCTTTACGAACAAAGGAATTGGAACAGCTATTTTAAATGATACGGACAATAAATTTTATCACGAATAGGAGAGAAAAACATGACAAGTCAGGAATATATGGACGAAGCAGAGAAGGTACTTTTGCATACATATAATCGTTTTAAAATTGTATTGGATAAAGGGGAAGGGGTATATCTGTATGATGTGAACGGAAGGAAATATCTTGATTTTGTAGCTGGAATTGCTGTATTTGCCTTTGGATATCACAATCAGGAATATAATGCTGCGCTGAAAGCACAGATTGACAAGATTATTCATACTTCCAATCTGTACTACAATGTTCCGGCTATTGAAGCTGCAGAAAAAATTACAGAAGCAACAGGAATGGACCGGGTATTTTTCACCAATAGCGGAACAGAAGCCATCGAAGGCGCGTTGAAACTGGCAAAGAAATACGCTTATAACAGAGATGGAGTAGCAGACCATGAAATCATTGCCATGGAGCATTCTTTCCATGGAAGAAGTATTGGAGCTTTATCTGTGACGGGAAATGCACATTATC
>CALWLV010000188.1 GCA_944381595.1 uncultured Roseburia sp. | reverse complement strand
TTTACACTGAATATGCATCATTCTCATTTTATTATATTCCTCCCATTCTCATGATAATCTTTTTATCCTTTATGATAAGTTGTAGTTACACTTCTGTCAACTATTTTTCAATTTCCCCTAGCCAAATAAATAAAAATCATTTATACTATAATTGTACTTATTTAGGGGAAGATTTTTACGAGAGGTGATGTTTTGAAATCCATTTATATTGTATTAACGAAAACAGATACTGCATTGTCAAGAGTGATCGGAGCTGTTACTCTGGAGCCATATACCCATGCTTCCCTCAGTATGGATAAAAAACTTCAGACATTATATACTTTTTCCAGACTTCAGCCGGAGAAACCACTTCCGGCAGGATTTACCGTGGAAAGTCCTTATCATGGATATATGAAACTTCACCCGGAAACGGCTTGTGAAGTTTATGAATTGAGAATTACTAATCTGGCTTATCATAAGATAAAAAAACGTCTTATGGAAATGTCAGAACAGTCAGAACAATATCGCTACAGCATACTTGGTACCCTATACTGTATGTTTGGTATCCCACACAAGCGAAAGAACTACTATTTTTGTTCACAGTTTATTGGAGAAATATTGCGGGAAAGCGGTGCCGTAACCCTGCCGAAACATGAATCACTCATGCATCCGGCAGATTATCGCTCACTAAGCGGATGTAAACTGCTTTATCATGGTAATATCCATGGATTGGTCAGACATTACTTAAAACACCCCCCTTTTCCTCTTGACAATACAAGACTTAGAATTTCCTATCGGAAATTTGCCTGATGAAAAATCCACCCCAAAACACCTTCCGGTTACGGAAGGTGTTTTTTTGTAATAATTGGAAAATTCCAACGATACATGTATTTTTCTAACGCAACGAGGTATAATAATAAGAAAATTTTATTATTCTATTAAAATTCATAATTTGATTTCATCATTATTCTCCGATATAATCAAGCAGAACAAAAAAAGAAAGAGGTACGATATGAACAATTTATTAACTTGTATTCCGGGCTTTCTCCTTTCTCTTGCAATCGCTGCACTTGCATGCTTTCTTGAAAGCCTGTTACCCATTCATTTGATTGGTGCAGCAGTAATTGCCATGTTTCTTGGCATGCTGATCAATTATTTTTGGACTCCAACTCCTCTTATTTCCAGAGGATTGAAGTTTACATCTAAAAAGATTTTAAAATTTGCAATTATTTTATTAGGTGCATCTTTAAGCATTGGAACCATCTTACAAGTAGGAAAAATATCTCTGACAGTGATGATATTTACTCTTCTGACTTGTTTTGGCGGCGGATATTTTATTGGAAAAGCTCTTGGACTTAACTGGAAGCTATCCAACCTGATTTCTGCAGGTACCGGTATCTGTGGCGGTTCTGCCATCGCAGCCATCGCTCCTACCATTGATGCGGAAGACAGGGATATCGCTTATGCCATGTCTGCCACCTTCCTGTTTGATATTGCAATGATTCTGTTATTTCCTATTATGGGGCAGGCTCTGGGATTAAATGATATGGCTTACGGACTGTGGGCCGGAACAGCTGTCAACGACACCTCCAGCGTGGTTGCTGCCGGATATGCATATTCAGAAGCCGCCGGCGACTTTGCTACTATGGTAAAATTGACCAGAACCCTTTCCATTATTCCAACTGTAATTATTTTTGCACTTATCAACGCCAGGTTAAAGAAAAAAGCGGCCGAAGCCGCCGGAAAACAGGATGCAATTCATAGCAATATCAAAATTGTTTCTCTTTTCCCATGGTTTATCGCCGGTTTTCTTGCCCTCGCTGTGATAAACAGCTTAAATATCATTCCTGATGCTGTATCTGCTGCTTCCAAAGATGTAAGTAAATTCCTGATGGTCGCTGCACTCTCTGCCATCGGTCTAAATACCAGTTTCCGAGAAATGAGTAAATCAGGAATCCGTCCTATGATTCATGGATTTATTATTTCTGCCCTTGTGGTTGTGGTAGCAATCACAGTGGAGTATATGATAGGCATTGTTTAGCACCATCTAATCCATATCCATCAATTCTTGCTGGAGCCTGCTATAATCCGTCCGTCCCTCTTTGATAAAATCAATCGCTGAGGACGGATGACTATTAAAGACTCCGGTAAGAAGATATGGAATATCAAATCCCCAATGATAATGTTTTTTCATCTCTAACATATATTTCTCTATAAAATCCATGATAACATTCAATTTATAATTGGGATTCTTTAGGAATGCAAGCAGAGATTCCATATAACAGTTTCCTGCACCTCTTCCCATTCCGCATACAGTTGCATCCAGATAACTGATGCCATCTTTTAATCCTTCAATGGTATTTGCAAAAGCCAGATTCTGATTATTGTGTGCATGAATTCCTATTTTCTTACCTGTCTTAGCTGCAAAATTCATGTATTTATCTGTAAGACGTTGTATTTGTTCCGGATAGAAAGCTCCAAAACTATCTACCAGATAAATAACATCCACACAGGAATCCGCCAGAAGTTGTAATCCATTGTCCAAATCCTGGTCGTTCACTTTAGATACAGCCATCAGATTTGCACATGTCTCATACCCCTTGTTTTTTGCATCTTCAATCATCTCAATGGCGGAAGGAATCTGATGTATATACATCGCTGTACGAACTAAATCAATCACGCTATCTTTTCGATCGATGATATCCTTTTTAAAATCAGTTCTTCCCACATCAGTCATAACAGCTATTTTTAAATCGGTAGGATTCTCTCCCACAATTTCACGAATGGACGCTTCATCGCAGAACTTCCACTTTCCATAATCTTCCACCTTAAAAATATCTTTGGATGCTTTATAACCAAATTCCATGTAATCTACACCGGCTTGTACATTTGCCTGATACAGAGCTTTTACAAATGCATCATCGAAACGGAAATTATTCACCAGACCTCCGTCCCGTAATGTACAGTCTAACACTTTAATATCTTCTCTCCACGATACCAGAGAACCTCTGTTTTGTTCTGTCATACTATTCACTGCCTTTCTCATTTATAAGCTTTATTGGTTTAAAGTCTATTACACTTTAAATCGCAAAAGTGATATGGATATTAAATCACAAGGCAAGTATTTTGTCAATAGTAATCTAATATTATTTTTTATTTTGTCTTAGAATTGATATATTCCGTCCTTGCTTTAGAGTAGACAATTTTCTGATCACTATACAAACTATAATATCCCGACAGCAGATACGCAATTGCCGCTGTTATAAGATAAAAGCAATTGCCACTATATCCAAACAATTCAAAGGCTATCAAAATGGAGGAAATCGGACAGTTTGTCACACCGCAGAACACAGCAGTCATACCCAATGCGGCTGCAAAGGATGGGGATAATCCCAAAATATCCCCCAGAAAACAACCGGCAGTTGCCCCAATAAAGAAGGACGGAATAATCTCTCCACCTTTAAATCCGGCTCCCAACGTAATAGCTGTGAGAAGCATTTTCATAAAAAAGGCTTCCGGCCTGGCATCTCCTTCTACTGCCCGTTCGATTACATCGATTCCGGCTCCCATATAGTCGGTAGTATGTAACAGTTTGGTAATCACGATGATAATCAGGGATGCCACTACGATTCTCAAGTAAGGATTGTGAAGATAGGCCCGAAAATACTTATGAGCCATATGAAGCATTGCGCAGAAAATAGCACTGATATATGCACAGATAATAGCAAGCACAATGACCCGCAACCCATTTGACAAAGTCAGGTCCGGTACTGACGAAATGTGAAAACTCTCCGGATTAATTCCCATATTAACTGCAAACCGGGCAGCAATGATAGCAGAAAATGCACATGGTACAAATGCCGCATAATACATAATTCCAACACTTTCCACTTCCATGGCAAAGATCGTTGCCGCCATAGGTGTGCCAAAGAGTGCAGAAAATGCTGCACTCATGCCACACATAACCAATACAATCCGATCTTTCTCATCCAAATGGAACATCCGTCCAATGGTGCTTCCAATACTACCTCCCATTTGAAGTGCAGCGCCTTCCCGGCCTGCAGAACCGCCACACAGATGAGTCAGCACAGTAGAAATGAAAATCAGTGGCGCCATTCGAAAAGGAATATCTTTCTTTTCTGCATGAACGGTTAAAAAAACCTGATCCGTTCCTTTATTCTTTTCATAATGAAAAACTTTATAAAGCCAGACGATGACGATTCCTGCCAATGGAAGAACATATAATAATTCCCCATGTTGCATACGAAAGTCAGTCACAATATTGATGCAGTGTCCAAACGCGGTACTGAATATTCCTGCTGCCAGTCCTACCACCACAGCCATAATAGCCCAGCGTAAAAATACCCATAAATTTCCACCAATACTTTCTGCTTTCTCCACGATACGTTTCCGATTTATCCGGTGTAATCCAAACATTCCTCTTCTCCCATAATCGTTCTAGTTTATTTCTCCAAATATTTCTTCAAAAATTTCCCTGTATATGATTTTTCGCATTTTGCAATCTCTTCCGGAGTTCCTTTCGCAATGACTCTGCCACCGTCACTTCCCCCTTCCGGTCCAATGTCAATGATATAATCGGCAGTTTTAATCACATCCAGATTGTGTTCAATCACAACTACCGTATTTCCCCCATCGGAAAGTTTTCTTAAAATCTCTACCAATTTATGAACATCTGCAAAATGCAGTCCTGTTGTTGGCTCATCCAAAATATAGATGGTTTTTCCAGTACTTTTTCTGCTTAATTCCGTGGCAAGTTTCACTCTCTGCGCCTCGCCGCCTGACAAGGTAGTAGATGGCTGTCCCAATTTGATATAGGAAAGTCCCACTTCATTTAATGTTGCAATCTTACGATAAACAGATGGAACATTTTCAAAAAATACCATTGCTTCTTCCACTGTCATATTCAACACATCATAAATACTCTTGCCTTTATATTTTACTTCCAGTGTTTCTCTATTATAACGCTTTCCACCACAGACTTCACATGGTACATACACATCCGGCAGGAAATGCATCTCTATCTTAATGATTCCATCGCCACTGCAGGCTTCACAACGTCCGCCCTTCACATTAAAACTAAATCTTCCTTTGGAGTATCCTCGCATCTTTGCATCCTGTGTCGAAGCAAATAAATCTCGAATCATATCAAAGACTCCCGTATAGGTTGCCGGGTTTGAGCGTGGTGTTCTTCCAATTGGAGACTGATCAATCGCAATCACCTTATCCAATTGTTCCATGCCAAGAATCTGCTTATGCTTACCCGGTATTACGTGGGCACGATTTAAATTTTTTGCAAGGCTCTTATATAAAATTTCATTAACAAGAGAACTCTTACCGGAGCCGGACACACCAGTGACTACGGTCATAATTCCCAATGGAAATTTTACATCGATATTCTTCAGATTGTTTTGTGCTGCTCCCTTTACAGTAAGCCATCCTGTCGGCTTTCTACGTTCTGTCGGCACCGGAATTTTTAATTTTCCACTTAAATATGCACCGGTAATAGAGTTTTCGTTTGCCATGACTTCCTGTGGAGTTCCTGCCGCAACTACAGTACCTCCATGTTCACCGGCACCCGGTCCGATGTCTACCAGATAATCCGCCGCCAGCATAGTATCCTCATCATGCTCTACCACAATCAGTGTATTTCCTAAATTTTTCAGACGCATCAATGCCCCTAACAGCTTATCATTGTCCCTTTGATGCAGACCGATGCTAGGCTCGTCCAGAATATATGCAACTCCCACAAGTCCTGAACCAATCTGGGTAGCCAAACGGATACGCTGAGCTTCCCCACCGGAAAGTGTAGCAGTTGCCCTGGACAATGACAGATATTGCAGACCCACGTCTGCAAGGAAACCGGTTCTCGCCTTGATTTCTTTTAAAATCTGCTCTCCTATCATTTTCTGCATATCACTTAATTCCATATGAGAAAGAAATTCTTTCAAATCAGCGATAGACATATTGGTAATTTCATAAATATTTTTATCTGCCACCGTAACGGCCAGAGATTCCTGTTTCAAACGCTGGCCTTTGCAGACACGACAAGGAGTAATCTGCATAAATTGCTCATATTCCTGTTTGATTGTTTCCGATGATGTCTCGCGGTAACGTCTCTCCACATTTTTAATCAGACCTTCAAAAGCTACATCATATACACCCTCACCCCGCTGGCCTTTATAAGATACCTTCATGGAGTGCCCTTTTGTTCCATTGATAATGACATCCTGCGCTTTCTTTGACAATTCTTCAAATGGAGTGTCCAGACTAAACTGATATTCTTTCGCCAATGCCTCTAAAACTGCATGGGTAAAACTACCTTCTTTATTGGAAGACTGCCAGCCTATTACCACAATGGCTCCATCATTTAAACTAATACTTTTATCCGGAATCATCAAATCCACATCAAATTCCATCTTATATCCCAATCCAAAACATTCCGGACAAGCACCAAACGGATTGTTAAACGAAAAGCTGCGAGGCTCAATTTCATCGATACTGATTCCACAATCCGGACAGGAAAAATCCTGACTGAAATTCATCGGTTCTCCATCAATGACATCTACAATCATCAGACCTTCAGCAATTTTCAGCACATTTTCAATGGAATCACTCAGTCTTTTTTCAATACCTTCCTTTACCACCAATCGATCCACAACAATCTCAATATTATGCTTGATATTTTTATCCAGATTGATTTCCTCTGTCAGTTCATACATATTTCCATCGATTCTTGCCCGCACATAACCGCTTCGTTTGGCATGATCCAGAACCTTCTCATGACGACCTTTCTTTCCCCGGACTGTCGGTGCCAGCAGCTGAATTTTTGTACGTTCCGGCAGTTTCATAATGGTATCCACCATCTGATCTACCGTCTGACGCTTAATCTCTTTGCCACATTTTGGACAGTGCGGAATTCCAACCCTCGCATAAAGAAGACGAAAGTAATCGTAGATTTCCGTAACTGTTCCTACCGTCGAACGAGGATTGCGGTTGGTTGATTTCTGATCAATGGAAATAGCCGGAGACAATCCTTCAATGCTCTCCACATCTGGTTTTTCCATTTGTCCTAAGAACTGTCTTGCATAGGATGACAAAGATTCCATATACCGTCTCTGTCCTTCCGCATAAATGGTGTCAAAGGCAAGTGATGATTTCCCCGAACCACTGAGTCCCGTCAAAACCACAAATTCATTTCTTGGAATATCAATATCTAATTTCTTCAGGTTATGCTCTGCTGCACCTCTGATTTTTATATATTTCTTTTCACTCATTTCAATTCTCCTATGCCTTGAACTAAAATTCATTCTTAATGGAACGGGCAAATAATCCGTTTAAAGTTTCCTTTGGAGCTTTGTTCCGGTAAAGAATCTCATACACTGCCCGGCTGATTGGAAGATCTACACCATAATTTTTGCCAAGGTTCATCATGGCGCGCACTGTGTAGTATCCTTCTGCCAGCTTCTCGTATTTCTCGCCCTGGATAAACATTTCTCCAAACTTTCGGTTATGACTGTACCTGGAAAATACCGTTGCCTCGTAATCTCCCAGATGACAAAGTCCGTAGGCAGACAATTCATTGCCACCCATTGCCTTAATCAGTCTTGATACCTCTCTGGTTCCTCTGGACATCAATGCACCTTTGAGGGAAGATACCCCCAGTCCGTCCAACATCCCTGCTGCAATGCCTATTACATTTTTGGCTGCAGCGCCTACTTCATTTCCAATCAGATCCTGTCCATAATAAATTCGAATCAATTCACTGTTAAATGTATCTACAAGTGTTCTCTTCACTTCTTCATTATTGCTGTCAATGACCATGCAATTTGGGACTCCATGATATAATTCCTGTACATGCCCCGGTCCAATCCACACTGCCACTTCATTGGAAAAATCCACATTATCATTGACCACCTGAGTGAGTCTTCTTCCTGTGGCAATCTCGATTCCTTTCATACACAATACAAATATCTTATTCTGCAGGTCAAATACCTTTAGTTCCTCTAAAAGTGCCTGTAATCCCTGAGAGTTGATGGAAATCACAATCACGTCCGCATCCATGACGCACGATAAATCCGTGGAAAGTTTCACCGACTCAGGAAGTTCAAGATAATCATTTTTACGTTCTTTGATAAAACGCTGCATATTGGCAGATTCCGCTCTTCCATAAAGCGTTACATCCATATTAATATAATCCAGATACCATGTAATCAACGAACCCCAACGTCCGCATCCAATCACTGTAATTTTCATAAACAACCTCTTCTCTTATGCTTTCTCTGTTTTACATTTTTAACTCATCATACCACAATCTATTGTTATTTCAAATATCTAATTCAGTAATTTTTTTATCTCCATCATTTTATCTCTCAATTCTGCCGCTGCCTCAAAATTCAAATCCGCTGCTGCTTTTTCCATCTCTTTACGGATTTTCTTAATTAATTTCTCCAGTTCCTTCTCACTCATGGATTCCGGATCCTTCTCAATGGTGCTGATTGTTTTCTCTGCAGCTTTGGTAATACTGATTAAATCTCTCACTGCTTTTTTAATCGTTGTCGGAGTTATGCCATGTTCCTCATTATATGCTTGCTGAATCTGTCTTCTTCGTGCTGTTTCTTCCACCGCTTCCCGCATGGAGTCGGTCATACCATCCGCATACATAATGACATGCCCTTCTGCATTTCTGGCAGCACGTCCAATGGTCTGAATCAGAGATGTTTTCGAACGTAGAAAGCCTTCTTTGTCTGCATCCAGAATTGCAACAAGAGAGATTTCCGGGATGTCCAGTCCTTCTCTTAACAGGTTAATTCCTACCAGCACATCAAACATATCAAGACGCATATTTCGAATAATCTCTGTACGCTCCAGTGTATCAATATCCGAATGGAGATATTTTACTCTGATACCGGCTTCATTCATATATTCCGTCAAATCCTCTGCCATACGCTTCGTCAATGTGGTAACAAGGACTTTATTCTTCTTAGCAGTTTCTTTATTAATCTCTGAAATCAGATCATCAATCTGTCCTTCCACCGGACGAATTTCCACTTTTGGATCCAGTAATCCCGTCGGACGGATAATCTGTTCCACCCGTTTTAATTCATGCTGATCTTCGTAAACATTCGGCGTAGCTGAAACGAATAACATCTGGTCAATCTTGCTCTCAAATTCCTCAAAATTCAACGGACGATTGTCTTTTGCTGACGGCAGACGAAATCCATATTCTACCAATGTATTTTTTCTGGACTGGTCACCGGCATACATACCGCGAACCTGAGGAATGGTAATATGAGACTCGTCCACGATAATTAAAAATTCATCCGGGAAATAATCCAGCAGTGTATGCGGTGTTGCCCCCGGCTCCAGTCCTGCCAGATGCCTGGAGTAATTTTCAATACCAGAGCAGAACCCTGTTTCCCTCATCATTTCAATATCAAAATTAGTCCGTTCTGAAATTCTCTGTGCTTCCAACAATTTATCATTACTCTTAAAATATTGTACCCGTTCTGCCAGCTCTTTTTCAATGGATTTTGCTGCCAGCTCAATTTTTTCCTGTGGCACAACATAATGAGATGCCGGAAAGATAGCGATATGCTCCAATCGACTCTTCACCTCTCCGGTCAGCACATCAATCTCCGTAATCCGGTCTACTTCATCTCCAAAAAATTCAATTCGTACTGCCAAATCATCATAATTGGCAGGAATGACTTCCAACACATCTCCATTTACCCGGAAGGTACCTCGCCGGAAATCCATCTCATTTCTTGTATACTGCATATCAATCAGTTTTCTTATCACATCATCCCGGTCCTTCTCCATACCTGGTCTCAGGGAAACGACCATGTTCTTATAGTCCACCGGGTCACCTAATCCATAAATACAGGAAACACTTGAGATAATGATAACATCCTTGCGTTCTGCCAAAGCCGCCGTAGCCGATAATCTCAACTTATCAATTTCCTCGTTAATGGCTGAATCCTTCTCAATATAAGTATCCGTAGACGGTACATAAGCCTCCGGCTGATAATAATCATAATAGGAGACGAAATATTCCACCGCATTGTTTGGAAAGAATTCTTTGAACTCCGAGTAAAGCTGTGCTGCCAATGTCTTGTTGTGAGCAATAATCAATGTTGATTTATTTAGTTGTTGAATGACATTTGCCATCGTAAAAGTCTTACC
>CALWLV010000187.1 GCA_944381595.1 uncultured Roseburia sp. | reverse complement strand
CCTGTCATCCAATCCATGTTTTACTGTTTTGAATAGGAACTCTTCTTGATTTCTCTTGAAGAGGTTCGCTGAAAATTTTTCGAAATTTTCAGGGATGGTTTATGATTCAGTTTTCAAGGTTCTGTTTATTGTCGCTCTCTCGCAGCAACTTTTATAGTTTACCACAAGTTTAACTGCTTGTCAACAACTTTTTTATTTATTTTTTACTGTCTCAAGCGACAGCTTGTATATAATACAACATGTTTCTATCTTTGTCAACATTTTTTTCAAATTTTTATGTCCATTGAAAAAAGGTGAAAACAGTGTCATATTACTGCCCCAAAGAAGATGAATCTTCTTATTATATATTATATGGGTGAGCCGAATGAATCAGGTAATCGTGAGTTCTTCCTTGCACCTATCTGGGGCGTAAAATATCTGTGCAAATAGTCTATTGAATAAAAAGGAGGAATTTGCTATAATTGAGACAAGATAAATGAACGTGAGCGCTTATATCATTTGCAATATCCAGATTCTTTTGATTCATCAACTTATCAGGGAGAGAGTTTTTGACTTTACACAAAAATCCATCGGATTGAAACAGCCGGCATTCATATTCTATGATACTGGCTGTTTGGAGAGGAGGTACAATATGAAGAGAGGGTTATTTATTTCTATCGTTTCCTTTACATTTTGCACGTTTCTGACCGGCTGTATGCGTACAGATGTGCCCACCGACACTTCTTCCGGTACGAAAACAGAGGCTGAAACACAGGAGCTTGTCTGGGAAGATTCCCATGTAAGCGGGGAATTGAAAGAGAATCTGATTCTGGATGCCAATATTCCAAAGACAGTTCCCGCCACTGCAGGTTCCTATCGGATATCCGGGAAAAAGGATAATGGTTTCGAAGAATTATTCGAACAATGCGTGGATACCTTGTATGGTGCAGATGTGACCACTACAAGGAAAGATGCTCCCAATATCGACACAGATATAAATACTTCTGTGGATGAAACAGCGGCAGATTATAGCCCCAAAGGGGTTGATTATGATTATTACCTAGGTGATTTGCTGGAGGTGTTCCACCCGGATTATGATCATAATGATTATGACAAGGAAGTGATAGATGCCAGTGTCAACCGTTTTCTGGAGGTGTTTGCAGACATTATCCCTGCCAATATTACCAGGCAGTATACTGTGATGCATTTTAACCAGGCATTTTACGAACATATGGAGCAGTATGGAGAAGGCACTATGAGCAACTGGCAACACATGGACGAAGATTATTACCTGGTCAGATTCTATACAGAGCCAGAAGAAAACATCTTCTACAAAAGCCGGCCGGAACTGACCTTTGCTGCCATTCCGGGAGAAAAAGTAGAAAACGAACTAACCACCCTGATGGAAGGTATTCATTATTTTTTTGGTACAGTGCAGCGAATTGATTTATTAATTTATCCGGATGGACAGATTTTCGGTATTCAGATGGATAACAATATGGAAATTGGAGAAAAGATTCGTGAGGAAGCAATTCTTGGTGTGGAGGATGTGATTGAGTTACTGAGAAAAAAATACGAAAAGAGAACCTTATTAAAATCAATTACAATTTCCGACATTGAACTCCAGTACCAGTGCTTTATGGCAGATGAACTGGACGAATCCGGTAATCGTGAGCTCTTCCTTGCACCTGTCTGGGTCGTAAAATATCTGGAGGAAGGTCAGTCCGTATTTTATACCTATATCTTTTCTGCCACAACAGGCGAATTATTATTTTCAAGCGTTTAATGGAATACAGACGGAATGTTTAGATAATTTTTAATTTAAAATTTGCTATAATTCATAAGGCTTTTATGTTTGACAATGTTCTTGTTTAACAAGTTGAAACAGCCGGCATTCATATTCTATGGTACCGGCTGTTTGGAGAGGAGGTACAATATGAAGAGAGGGTTATTTATTTCTATCGTTTCCTTTACATTTTGCACGTTTCTGACCAGCTGTATGCGTACAGATGTGCCCACCAACACTTCTTCCGGCACGAAAACAGAGGCTGAAACAAAGGAGCTTGTCTGGGAAGAGTCCCATGTGAGCGGGGAATTGAAAGAGAATCTGATTCTGGATGCCAATATCCCGAAGACAGTTCCCGCCACTGCAGGTTCCTATCTGATATCCGGGAAAAAGGATAATGGTTTCGTAGAATTATTTGAACAGTGCGTGGATACTTTGTATGGTGCAGATGTCACCATTACAATGAAAGATTCTCCCGATAACGATGCAGATGTAAATACTACTGTGGATAAAACAGCGGCATATTACCGTTCAAAAGGGGATGATTCTGATTATTACCTGGGCGATTTACTGGAGTTATACCTCCCGGATTATGATCATAATGATTATGACAAGGAAGTGATAGATGCCAGTGTCAACCGTTTTCTGGAAGTGTTTGCAGACATTATCCCTGCCAATATTACCAGGCAGTACACTGTGATGCATTTTAACCAGGCATTTTATGAAAATATGGAACAGTATGGGGAAAGTGCTATGAGCAACTGGCAACACATGGACGAAGATTATTACCTGGTCAGATTCTATGCAGAACCGGAAGAAAACATCTTCTACAAAAGCCGGACGCAATGGACTTTTGCTACCATTCCGGGAGAAAAGGTAGAAAATGAACTAACCAGTCTGTCGAACAGCCGTCATGCTCTTAATACAAAACAACGAATTGAATTGCTGATTTATCCCGATGGACAGATTTTCGGTATTCAGATGGATAACAATATTGAAATTGGAGAAAAGATTCGTGAAGAAGCAATTCTGGATGTGGAGGATGTAATTGAGTTACTGAGAAAAAAATACGAAAAGAAATACTTATCAAAACCCGTCACAATTTCCGACATTGAACTCCAGTACCAGTGCTTTATGGCAGATGAACTGGACGAATCCGGTAATCGTGAGCTCTTCCTTGCACCT
>CALWLV010000186.1 GCA_944381595.1 uncultured Roseburia sp. | reverse complement strand
GTGAATATCACATATTTTTACGCTTTCTTTTGTAATCTCTGCAATCTCATCCTGTTCCAGAAGATAGTAATCTCTGGTATATTTCAAAATTGCCGGCACATCGGAAGCAATAAAATTTTCACCATCTCCAACACCTATAATCAATGGACTGTCTTTTCTCACTGCAAAAATACGGTCCGGAAAATCCGAAAATACAATGCCCAGTGCATAGGAACCTTCGATTTCAGCAATGACCTTCTCTATGGTTTCCACCGGGTTTCCATTGTAATAATAATCCAACAGTTTCGCCACGGTCTCTGTATCGGTCTCACTGACAAATTCGTAGCCATTTTCCTCTAAAAATGCTTTTAGCTTCATATAGTTTTCTATAATGCCATTGTGAACAATGGACACTTTTTTATTTCCGTGAGGATGAGAATTAATATCAGAAGGTTCTCCGTGTGTTGCCCATCTGGTATGACCAATCCCACAATTTCCCTGTGGCTTATGTCCCTGAGCCATTTTTTCTTCCAAATCTTTTAATCTTCCCTTACTCTTTTCCACTACGATTTTTCCGTTTTCAAATACGGCGATTCCAGCAGAATCATATCCTCTGTACTCCAGTTTTGACAGTGCACTGACCAGTACATCCGTACAATCCCGGTTTCCCGTATATCCAACAATTCCACACATAACAAACCTCCTACTGTGCTATTTCTTATAATTTACTGCTATCTCATCAAAATATTGCCGCAAGACAGACTGGTTATTCAGGTTCTGAACTGCATACACCCTTCGTCTGACAAAATCATCTAATTTCTGCATATACTCCTGACTGGTTATGGTTCCCTCTGCCACATAAGTTAGTCCCTTTTCCCAGCTGGCTGTCAATTCCGGATTCAGCAAGGACCGGATGGATAAATTTACCACATCATAAATCATCTCTCCCATCTGAGAAGGAGTGATAATCTGAGTCTTCTTGTTCAGACAAATGTATTTATTATTCAGAAGTTTTTTTATAATCTCCGCTCTGGTGGCACTGGTTCCAATACCGCTTCCCTTAATCTGAGCCCGCAGTTCCTCATCCTCGATGAGCTGTCCTGCATTTTCCATGGCAAGAATCAACGAACCGGAATTGTAACGTTTTGGCGGGGATGTTTCTCCTTCTTTTATCCTCCATCCTGTCAGATTTAGTTTATCATTCCTTTTTAATTTTTTCAATCTCTCTATGATATTTATGTCAAGATTTATGTTCTCATCACCATCTTGTTTATCATCACTGTCCTTTTTTGCCCTGGCATAAGACTGTGCTACTTTCAGATAGCCCGGATCAATCAATACCTTAAAATTTGCCTGAAAACTCTCTTTAAAAAGTTCCTCTGAATCCTTTTTTGGTCCGGACGAAGAAACTGCCATCAGGCTGATTTTCTGATAAATGGCAGGAGGATAAAAGATACTTAAAAATCTTCGCACAATAATCTGATATACCTTTTCTGCCACAGGACTTAACGATTTCAATGCTCCAAATCCCTGTCCTGTAGGGATAATTGCATAATGATCCGTAATCTGTTAATCATTCACATATCTCGTTTTTGCAATATTCTGATATGTTTTCTTTTCTAAAATCTCCTCTGCAAACTCCCGAAACTGTGGAAGGTTTCGCAGACCTCCGATATTCTTATGGATTTCCTTTGCCACTGCTGTTGACAGAACTCTTGCGTCTGTTCTTGGATAAGTGACCAACTTTTTCTCATATAGTTCCTGAATGATTTTCAAAGTTTCATCCGGACTAATCTTAAACATTCTGGAACATTCATTCTGTACTTCCGCAAGATTATATAATAGGGGAGGATTCTTAGATTCCTTCTTCTTCTCCACTTTCTCCATTGTCATCACCGGTTTGTCCGTTGTCTCCACGTTTTGTTCCAGATATGATTTTAATTCTTCTGCCTTTTCCTTTTCTTTGAACCCGTTTTCTTTATATAAACAGGGAGAACCGGCATATCTGGAATTTTCACATACCTTCCATTCTCCATCAAAGGCAAAACCTTCCACCTCACATCCGGCAATTATCTTATAAAACGGAGTTTTTACGAATGCACGGATTTCTCTTTCTCTTCTCACAATCATGCCAAGAACGCAGGTCATGACTCGTCCCACGGATATGACGGTTCGATCCGTTTTTAAGTAACTTGATATGTTTCTTCCATATTTTAATGTCAACAGTCTGGAAAAGTTAATTCCCATGAGATAATCCTCTTTTGCCCGAAGATAGGCAGCATCGGATAAATGATCGTATTCAGATAAATCTTTTGCTTCCCTTACTCCGCGCACAATCTCTTCCTCCGTTTGAGAATCAATCCATACACGTTTTCTTACTTTTCCATGTACTCCGGCCATCTGTTCCACCAGACGGTAAATATATTCTCCTTCCCGTCCTGAGTCCGTACAAACATAGATACAGTCAATATCTTCCCTGTTCAGCAAACCTTTTACAATTTCAAACTGTTTTTTGACGGATGGAATCACTTCATATAAGAAATGATCCGGAATAAATGGAAGGGTATCCAGGCTCCATCGTTTTAACTTTTCATCATAGGCCTCCGGATAACTCATGGTCACCAGATGTCCTACACACCAGGTCACCACTCCCTGTTCTGATTCCACATATCCATCTTTTCTCCTTGCATCCAAATGAAGTGCTTTGGCAAATTCTGCCGCAACACTTGGTTTTTCTGCTATAAACAGTGGTTTTGACATATTGATGCTCCTTCTCTATATTTGTTCATCCAGAGTAATCTCATAGGCAGGAAGGAAATGCTTTAGAAAGTATGCTACTTCCTCCATTCCCAAACTCTCAACCGCCTGCCTCGTGGTTTTCTCCGCCTGTGCAAAATCACGATTTCCCATATTCCGCTCTTCTACACATTTCATATACGCAGATAATTTATCTGCAGCTTTCACATACTTCCAGTTCTCACTCTCTGATTCCTCTGCCATCAAAAGTTTTCGGTATTCCTCCTGCATCTGTTCCGGCAGACCGGATACCATCTGTTCTCCGGCATAACGTTCCACCTGTTGATAGGCCTCCCGGATTTCGGGAGCAAAATATTTAACCGGAGTTGGCATATCTCCCGTAATAATCTCCGTCACATCATGAAATATGGCCAAAACAGCAATTCGCTCTGCGTTCAGCTGTTTTCCAAAATAAATATTTCCAATCATCGCCAATCCATGGGCAAGAATCGCTGTATCCAGACTATGTTCTGCAATATTCTCTCTCATGGTTGGTCTCATCAGTCCCCACCTGTTAATATATTTCATCCGGTCCAGCATGGCAAAAAAATTATATTCTTTCATTTCGTTTCTTCTCCTGAAAACAGAAGTGCCGCAAAACAGCTTTTACGGCACTTTCCAATCACTTTATAATTTCCGTCCGACTATTTTACAGAAAAACGATACATGGTCACTGTGTGATAACGTT
>CALWLV010000185.1 GCA_944381595.1 uncultured Roseburia sp. | reverse complement strand
CATAAAGACCGACCTGCTGCATAATCATGCGCACATCATGATATCCATCTTCTCTCTTTCCTACCACGTCAAGACCCAGATTAATTTTTCCATAAGCCCTGACTCTCACAAAATCATATCTTCTGTTTTCCATAGTTTCCTCAGTTTCTGTTTATTTTAAAATAATTCTTCGTCATCACCATCCGTCATGAATTCTCTTCCGGAAACATATTTTCTTGCACGTTCTTCTTCTACCATGTCAGAAAGCATATTCTTAACCATCTCCGGATTTTTGATACTTTCAATATCAAACTCTGCGGTGGACTTATCTGCGGAATTTACATGAATTGTTCCGGTACCCCACAAACGCTGGAAAAGAGAGCGTTTCAAGGTAAAATCCATGATACGGTAAAGACGTATTTCTTCTTCTTTCGTATTCAGGATTCCTGTTTTGATTAAAATTTTCTCATCCGTTGCAGCATATTTTGTAAAGGTCCATGGGAGTCCAAATACAATCCGCTTCCTGTCGCTCCATCTGTAATTTGCTGTGGTTTTCGCCATAACACGCCTCATTCTTCCTAAACCATACGGTCAATCATTTCTAATACTTTTGCACCAAGTTCTGCTGACTTCTTCTCAGCATCTTCCATGCTTGTTCCTTTAATTCCATAGTAGAATTTAATCTTTGGCTCTGTTCCTGATGGTCTTACACATAACCATGCATCATCACTTAAGTCATAGTAGAGTACATTGGAAGTTGGCAATCCTGTCGACTGAACCTCTCCTGTTTCCAGATTTCTGATGGTATCTTCCTTGTAATCTCTTGCACTGAGCACTTTGTATGCTCCCACTGATGTTGGAGTTTCCTTTCTCAGTGTTTCCATAATACCTTTAATTTTCTGAAGTCCCTCTATTCCCTTCATGGTAATGGCTTTCACATCATCTTTGTAATAGCCGTATCTGTCATACATTTCAATCATGGCATCCCACAAAGTCATATTTCTTGATTTGTAGTATGCAGCCGCCTCACAAAGTGCCATCGTTGCCACGATTGCATCCTTGTCTCTTGCATGGGTTCCTACCAGACATCCATAACTCTCTTCAAATCCAAAGAGATAGGTTCCTTTTCCGGTCTGTTCTGTCTTTAAGATCTGCTGTCCAATATACTTAAATCCTGTCAGGCATTCAATTAATTTGACATTATAATATTTTGCAATAGCATCTGCCATATTCGTTGACACAATGGTCTTTACAAAAATTCCATCATCCGGAATCTGATTGTTTGCCTTTAACTGACTTAATTCGTATTCACCGATTAAGCATCCGGACATATTACCTGTTAAAGTAATGTATTCGCCTGTCTTGCTGTCCTTTACATAAACGCCCAGTCTGTCTGCGTCCGGATCGGTAGCCAGTACCAAATCTGCATCCTTTTCCTTTGCAAGCTTCAATGCCAGTTCAAAGGCTTCTGCTGCCTCCGGATTTGGATAGCTTACAGTCGGGAAGTTTCCGTCCGGTAATTCCTGTTCCGGTACTACATAAACATTTTCAAATCCCAGTTCCCTCAGGATTCTTCTGGCAGGAATGTTTCCGGTACCATGAAGCGGTGTGTATACAATCTTAATATCCTTCTGGTATTCTTTGATTAATTCCGGATTTTTTACCTGTTTCTTTAACTGTGCGATATAAGCATCATCCACATCTGCACCAATCGTTACATACAGTCCTGCCTTCTCTGCTTCTTCCTTGTCCATGGTCTTTACGGATGCATAATCTGTCACTGCCTTTACTTCTGCCATAATACCGGTATCATGTGGAGGCGTAATCTGTGCACCATCCTCCCAGTAAACCTTATAGCCGTTGTATTCCGGTGGATTGTGGCTTGCTGTAATATTAATACCTGCGATACATTTTAACTCTCTTACTGCGAAGGAAAGTTCCGGTGTTGGTCTTAAAGATTCAAATACATATGCTTTGATTCCATTTGCTGCCAGACAGAGAGCTGCCTCATCTGCAAATTCCGGTGACATACGACGGGAATCATATGCAATGGCTACCCCTTTCTTTTCTCCTCCCTGTTTGATAATATAGTTGGCAAGTCCCTGGGTTGCCTTTCTGACTGTATAGATATTCATACGGTTTACACCGGCTCCAATCACGCCTCTTAAACCGGCTGTTCCAAATTCCAATTCCGTATAGAAACGATCTTCAATCTCCTTTTCATTGCCTTCTAAATCTTTTAATTCCTTCTTTGTGGCTTCGTCAAAATACGGATTCTCCAGCCATGCTTTGTAAAGTTCCATGTAATTCATAATATTACCTCCTGTATTATCTATATATATTTACAGATTTTCATCTGTATTGTACATCTAAGATTGGGTTTCTTCCATATCCGGGAATTTTATATATATATCATTTTCTGTATCATCAAAGGTATAACTATATGCCTTGGTTTCGTATCCATCCTGGCGCAGCACAAAAATATGGGTGCCTGCTGTTTTTGTGAATGTCAGCGGTGCCGTTCCAATATAAAGACCATCCAGATATACCTCTGCTCCTTCCGGACCGCGTATCGTCACTTCGTTATTCTGCGACGCTGTCTGCTGAGTTTCCACTTCAGAACTTGTCTCTTCTTCCGCATCAGAAGTTTCTTCTGTCTCTTCTTCCGTAAGCGTCTCCTCCATGGTCTCTGTCTCTGTTTCTGTTTCCGCTTCTGTGCTGTTTTCCCCTGACAAATCAATGGTCTTATTCATATAGATACTGTTAACTACGATTTCTTCCGTATAATCTGTATATTTATTGGATGTAATCACCACTTTGTGAACTCCATAAGACAATGGCACTGCCTGTGTAGCGTCCACGGCTTCTCCATCAATAAAGATGTTATATTCCACCCCTTCCGGCTGTATGTTAAATTTTACATTTCCCTGACGCTCCACTTCTCCCTGAAATTCTCTCAGGCTGACTAAGGTCTCATCATTTCGGGTGACCGTAATTTCTTTCGAACCTCCAACTCCATCCTTTGAGGCTGTCAGCGTATAGGTTCCTTCGGGAGCCACAATTATCATATCTTCAGAAATAACCGTCATGATTTTCGTTCCAATCTCAATCAGACCACCAACCAAAGTTGTTTCATCTGTTACCCTTACATAACCATGTCCAATTTTGACCTGGATGGAGTATATTTTTTTATCGATTCCTTTTACCACAAGTGTATCCACCTGATTTAATTCATGAATATCGATTTGTCTTCCATCTGAGAGAATCACAAGTGTTCCATCAAAACTATACTTATCGCTTCCAATCGTCATAATCTGTTTCTCATAATCCACAGACCATTTACTTACCGTAGTATTCTCCCACGCCTGTTCCGACTCCCGGATAGACAGAAGTTTCTGAGTCCCCGGAACATAGGTAATCTCTGCAATTTCTCCCAGTTCTAAATCTTGCATAAGAATTTCTGTCCCATGTCGGTTCTGAATACTGGTTCCTGCAGTATAATTCAAAGCGAATAACTCCTCTGTTCCCACTTCTTGCACTGTAATCTGAGAGTTTTCCTCATCTTTTGCTACCACAATGACAAGTCCGGCAGTTTCTTTCCTGCCATCCGTATTCGTTGCCTCCGCAGGTGTTTCTTTCTGTTGTGTATAAAGTCCTGCCGTTCCTCCGCTGCCACTGCTGCGTTTTACACATCCACAAAGAAGACACAGGCTGGCGGCAGCCAAAAGAAACAGTCTTATCATATTTTTCGACATTTCTTTCCCTCTTGTACTTAAATGAATACATTTATTGTATACCAAATACAAAGAAAATACAAGAGCTAAAATGTTAAAACAAAGTTATTCTTTTGTCTTTGCTGTGCATATACTTTTTTCATTTTATCTTTCATCTGATCCGGCAAATATGCTTTATTGCTATTGTAATAATGGTTCAATACCTTCCAGAATTTCTCGGGATAGCTAAGCAGTATTTTCAAGATTTGAAGTTCTTCCTCCGAAATCGGACGAATACGATCATATATTTCTACCAGTTCCTGTCCATACTTAATATTCCAGTCATATTTTTCCATTACTTTTCTAAGGAAAAAATAGAGGTCCCGGATTGGTATTCCTTTTCCGCTATGCTCAAAATTAATAACTGCCATATGATTTCCATGATGGATGATATTATGGTAGTTATAATTTCCATGACAGATATCCCCTCTTTCTGCCGCCCTTTTTGCTGCTTCCGGATATCCCGATGTTCTCAGTTTCTGTTCTGCCTCCAGTCCCAATGCATTATATTCTTCAAAATGAGCCAATACTTCATATTCGAAATCTGTTTTTCTTGTTTTCTCCCGGATAAATGTACGAATTCGTTTTAATTCCCGGTTATGTTTATGCAGTTCTTCCATGCTATCCGGCAGCTCCGGTATGTATTCGATTCCATCTAAGTCAGCATGTTCTAAAATACAATGAAGTTTTGCCAGTGTCCTTACCGCCTGACATACATCATCCCAATTCTTTACATCGCATTCCCCGCCCGGAAAATGTTTTACCAGAACGTATTTGATTCCCGCATAATCCAATGAGAACAGTGCTTCCTCTTTATTCTGAACGATGCGATTTACCAGGGAAAAACCATGCTCTGTCAAGTACTTCAACAATGCTTCCTCGTAAATCAGATGATTTATGGTTCCTTTGTATTCCAACAGCCGAAAGATTCCCTGACTGCTTTCCACTATCAGCGCGCCTCTGCCTTTCCACACTTTTGCAACCTCAAGATCATACTGCTCCAATACCTGAATTCCTCTGTCATTCAATGATACTACTCCTCCACATTTCATATTCCTAATTGCTTTGATATGCTATTGTATGTGAAAGTCCACTGAATTATGAATGAACAAAAAAACCGGGCAAAATGCCCGGCATAAAATCAGCGCTCAAATAAATGGTCAATGGCTTTATGGCCTTCTGCCATAAAATTACCACTCATCTTAGCTTCTTTTTCATTATAGTTCCAATTGTGTTTCTGTTTCTCTGTGCTGTCATAGAGCATATATGGAACCGGATCTGCCACATGTGTCCGGATGCGTACCGGTGTTGGATGATCCGGAAGAATCATCATTCGATAATCCACTCCTCTTCTTTCCAATTCCTCTGCGATATATGCTACAATATTTTCATCAATGTACTGGATGGCCTGTATTTTCTTCTCGTAGCTACCCTGATGTCCCATTTCATCCGGTGCCTCAATATGAATATAGGCAAAATCATAACCATCTTCCGTCAGAGCCTTCACGGCTGCTTCTGCTTTTCCCTTATAATTGGTATCCAATCCTCCATTGGCGCCTTCCACAGAAATGTTTGTCATCCCTGCTCCCACTGCAATTCCTTTTAATAAATCCACAGCGGAAATCATGACGCCTTTCTTATTTGTTTTTTCTTCAAAAGAGGATAATGCCGGTCTTGTTCCTGCTCCCCAGAACCAAATGGAGTTTGCCGGATTTAATCCCTTTTGTCTCCGTTCTTCATTGATTGGATGATGATTCAGAATTTCGTAACTTCTCTCCTGCATCTTTCTCAACATTTGATCTTCCGGAAGATACTGACCGATGACCTGACCAAGTACATCGTGAGGCGGTGTAAGCGGTACTACCTGCCCCTTATCCCAGATGGTCAGATGTCTGTAACTGGTTCCAAGATAGAACTGGTATACTTCATTTTCCAATTCTTTCTTTACTGCCTGCAATAAGACAGCTGCTTCCTCGGTGGAAATTTCGCTTGCACTGTGATCAAGGATGGTTTTCTCTTCATATGGAAGCTCATCCGTGGATAAGGTTACGATATTACATCTTAATGCAATATCTGTATCTTTCATATCCACCCCGATACTCAGTGCTTCCAATGGAGAACGACCGGTATAGTAAATCTTTGGATCATATCCTAATACAGACAGATTCGCTGTATCACTTCCCGGTTTCATTCCTTCCGGTATGGTATGAACCAGACCAATTTCTGACATTTTTGCAAGGCGGTCCATGGCAGGCGTCTTGGCATATTCCAGAGGTGTTTTTCCTTCCAATGCCTCAATTGGCTCATCCGCCATACCATCGCCTAACACGATAATATATTTCATGCTTTCCTCCTGAATAAAACTATTCCATACGGATTCTTGTAATGATTCCTGCTACCTTTTCTGATGCCTGGGTAAATTCTGTTTCTGTCATCACACCTGTGACAAATCCAAATTCTCCTGTGACATTCTCTACATTAATAACCTGAACATCTCCAAATGCTTCTGTCACTTCTTCTAATTTGGCATCTGCTGTTCCTGTCATTCGAACAAAGAATTTACTCTGAGCTTCGCCCACATCAGAAAGTTCCAGTTTCTTGCTGCTCCAAATCTGCATGATATGTGTGTTCTTATGCTTCGCAGCATCTACCACATCAGATACCACTGCACTGGCAGTCGGGAGTTTTCCGGCGCCACTGCCGTAGAACATTACATCTCCCAGAACATTTCCCTTTACTAATATGCCGTTTAATACACCATTGACACTGTAAAGAGGATCATTATCATCTATCATAAACGGAGCAACCATAGCAAAGAATTTATCTCCTGCTCTCTTGCTCTTTCCGAATAATTTAATCACTCTGCCTAATTTGGAAGCATATTTAAAATCAACATCGCTAATCTTTGTGATTCCCTCTGTATAGATGTCTTCATAATCCACATGCTGACCATATGCAAGAGAGGTAAGAATGGCTATCTTTCTGCAGGCATCGTATCCTTCCACATCTGCCTCCGGATTTCTCTCTGCATAACCTAAATCCTGAGCTTCTTTTAATACCGTATCAAAATCCAGTCCTTCTTTGCTCATCTTTGTAAGAATATAATTTGTTGTTCCATTTAAAATACCTGTGATTTCCATGATTTCATCAGCAGTTAATGACTGGTTCAACGGACGAATAATCGGTATTCCTCCACCTACACTTGCCTCGAATAAGAAGTTCTTATTCATCTTCTCGGATAATTCCAGCAGTTCCGGACCGTATTTTGCAACCAACTCCTTGTTGGATGTACAGTAGCTTTTTCCATGTTCCAGGGAAGCTTTTGCAAAAGAATAAGCCGGATTGATTCCACCCATTGCCTCAACTACAATATCCACTTCATCGTCATTTATAATGGTATCAAAATCATGTACCAGAATATCTTCAATCGGAGAACCCGGAAATTCTCTTAAATCAAGAACGTATTTAATCCGAATATCATCTCCAATTCTTCTCGCAATGCTTTCTTTATTCGTAGTAATTACTTCCACTACTCCCGAACCTACGGTACCATATCCTAATACTGCTATGTTAATCATGTCTTCGTCTCCTCTTCTTTCTTACTTTCTCTTATTTTCTTTTGGTCACTCTTATTCCATCGCCAAAATCTTTACATACTGAATTCCTTCATGCTGTTCTAATTCTGACATCATAACAGACATATCAGACGATGGCGGAATCTCTATACTCAGGGTAAGGGATGCCACACTATTAATGGGAATCGTTTGGTGTATGGTTAAAATATTGGCTGAATAATGTGCAATAATCTTCAGCACCTGGGACAACATGCCCGGCTGATCATCCATCTGAAGCACAATGGTTACCGTTCTTCCCTTTACATTTTCATGAAATGGAAAAATATCATCTTTGTACTTATAAAAAGAGCTTCTGCTCAGTCCCACTTTCTCAGCAGCTTCCTGAATGGTAAGAACTTTCTCCGTCTCCAGAAGTCTCTTCGCTTCGATTACCTTCAACAGCACCTCCGGCACTGCCTTTTGTTTAATCAGGTAATACTTGTTACTCTCTTTCTCTTCCATAATAGTCTCTGCTCCAAAAAAGAAATATAAACAAAAATCACCCGGCACACTGCCAGGTGATTACAACCTGTGCACCGAGAGATGTGTACGCGTATGATGTACACATGTGTTTACCTGAAAGATAGTAACACATTTTCTCTCTGATTGCAACTAAAACTTACATTTCAGTCTGATTTACCATCTCATCGATGCGTTTCAATTCCTCTTCTGAAAGAAGATAATCTACATCAAGGATGACAATCAGTTCGTTTCCATTACGGATGACATTTTTAAAATACCTGGTGTCATCATTGACACAGATCCCAGGCATTGGCAAAAGATCTTCTGGTGATAGCTTGTGAATTTCCTTCACTCCATCTACTTCCAATGCTATTTTTGCATTTCTGACACGAACAATAATAAATTCGATGGAATCTTCTTTATTTTCCGGAAGATCGAATTTTTTTCTTAAATCATATACAGGAATAATTTCACCTCTCAGATTCATAATTCCCCGGATATAATCCACAGTATTGGGAACACGAACAATTTGCTGTTCCCGCTCAATCCCCAGCACTCGATCAATATCGATACCATAGTTTTCATGATCCAGACTAAATACAACAGGTTTCATTTCATCCATAAAACATCCTCCATTCCCCTTTTCGGGTTACTGCTTTTGTATATATTTTAGATATGCATTAATAAACGGATCAATATTCCCATCCAGCACACTCTGGACATTTCCCACTTCTGCATTTGTTCTATGATCTTTGACCATCGTATAAGGCTGCATTACATAGGAACGAATCTGGCTTCCCCAGCCATTATCCGATACTTCGCCTCGAATGCCTGAAATCTTCTCTTCATTTTCTTTTTGTGCCCTCAAATATAATTGTGCTTTCAACATTTTCATACAGCGATCTTTATTCTGGAACTGCGATCTCTCATTCTGACACTGTACCACGATTCCCGTAGGGATATGGGTGATACGCACAGCTGAGGAAGTCTTATTAATATGCTGCCCACCAGCTCCGCTGGAACGGTAAGTATCGATTTTTAAATCATCATCCCGAATCTCAATCTCGATATCCTCATCAATATCCGGCATCACATCGCAGGATACAAAAGAGGTCTGCCTCTTTCCTGCTGCATTAAATGGGGAAATACGCACAAGTCTGTGAACTCCTGCTTCGCTCTTTAAATAACCATAGGCATTTTCTCCTTTGATTTCAATGGTTACAGACTTGTATCCTGCTTCATCCCCTTCCAGGAAATCAATGACTTCGTATTCAAATCCTTTCCGCTCTGCCCATCTGACATACATACGGTAAAGCATGGAGGCCCAGTCACAGCTTTCTGTTCCGCCGGCACCTGCATGAAGTGTCAAAATAGCGTCATCCTTATCATATTCTCCGGATAAAAGCGTGGTGATACGCAATTCTTCATATTGTTCTTCAAAAGAAGCTACTGCTTCCTTTACTTCCGGAATAAGAGAAGGATCTTCCATCTCATTGCCCATTTCCAACAGAGTCTGGGCATCTTCATACATTCCCTTTAACTCCTGAAATTTTCTCACGGTATCTTTCAGACCATTCAATTCTCTGGTCTGATGGCTGGCTTTTTCCGGGTCATCCCAAAAATCCGGCTCTTCCATCTTTCTGGAAAGTTCATCAATTCTCATCCGCTTATTTTCGAGGTCAAAGTGAATCCCTCAGTTCTTCCAATGGTCCCTCATAGCCGTTTAATGTATATTTAAACTGATCTAATTCTACCACGTAATCACATCCTTTTTCTTAAATTTTTTAAATCATCATACCTTTCTCATGCAGCACTGTTTGTATTTCTTTCCTGAACCACATGGGCATGGATCGTTTGGATAAATCTTCTTTTCTTCTCTCTTCTTTGGCGCTCTTACTGCTGATTCATCCTTATTGGTACCGGTTACCTTTGCAACCTGTTCTCTTTCCATCTTCTGTTCAATCTGAACATGCATCATTGCCCGGACAGTTTCTTCCATAATACCCTGTTCCATCTCTTCAAACATATCAAAACCGGCAATACGGTATTCTGATACCGGATCTCTCTGTCCCAGTGCACGCAGTCCGATTCCCTGACGCAGCTGATCCATATCATCGATATGATCCATCCACTTTCTGTCGATAACCTTTAACAGAATGATACGTTCCACTTCACGAATCTGTTCTGCATCCGCAAATTCTGCTTCTTTGGCTTCATATTTGGCCACTGCTGCTTCTTTGATCTGCTGTTTCAGTTTGCCAACTGTCATGCTGTTCTTTTCTTCTTCAGTAAGAACTACCGGCTCAATCGGAATGACAGGAAGAAGAATCTCATTCAATTCTGTCATGTTCCAATCTTTTGCAGGCTGCTCCTCGCTTGCCACCATATCTACTTTGCGCTCTGCCACATCATTAATCATACGATAGATTACATCACGCATGTTTTCTCCATCCAGCACACGTCTTCTTTCTTTATAAATAATCTCTCTCTGATCATTGTTGACCGCATCGTAATCCAACAGATTCTTACGAATTCCGTAGTTATTATTTTCAATTTTCTTCTGTGCATTCTCAATGGCATTGGAAAGCATCTTATGCTCAATTCTGTCATTTTCTCCGATGCCTGTGGCATTGAACACTGCTACCATTTTTTCTGAACCGAATAATCTCAATAAATCGTCTTCCAATGAGATGAAAAAGATGGATTCACCCGGATCTCCCTGACGTCCTGCACGTCCACGCAGCTGATTATCAATACGTCTGGATTCATGACGTTCTGTACCAATGATCTTCAATCCACCGGCAGCTCTGGCTTCTTCGTCAAGCTTAATATCCGTACCACGTCCTGCCATGTTAGTAGCAATCGTTACATTTCCATGGATACCGGCTTCTGCTACAATTTCCGCTTCCAATTCATGATATTTCGCATTGAGGACTCTGTGCTTGATCCCTGCCTTTGTCAACAATGCACTTAATTCTTCTGACGCGTCAATGGTAATCGTACCAACCAACACCGGCTGACCCTTTGCCTGACTCTGCTTAATTTCTTCTACAACCGCATTGAGCTTGCCTCGCTTTGTCTTATACACAGCATCCTCTCTGTCAATTCTTGCAACCGGTTTATTGGTTGGAACGCTGACAACGTCCATGCCGTAAATATTACGAAATTCCTGCTCTTCGGTAAGTGCAGTACCTGTCATACCGGCTTTCTTGTCGTATTTATTAAAGAAGTTCTGGAACGTAATGGTTGCCAGAGTTTTGCTTTCCCTCTTAATCTTTACATGCTCTTTTGCCTCAATCGCCTGATGAAGACCGTCAGAAAAACGTCTGCCCGGCATGATACGTCCTGTAAATTCATCTACAATTAAAACTTCACCTTCCGGACTTACCACATAATCTTTATCCTTAAACATCAGGTAATTCGCTCTCAGTGCAAGAGACACGTTATGCTGTAATTCCAGGTTTTCCGGATCTGCATAGTTGTCTACATGGAAGTATTTCTCTGCCTTCTCCACACCCTGTGCAGTCAGATTCACAAACTTATCTTTCTCATTTACTACAAAGTCACCGGTTTCCTCATAAGATTCGCCCATGATGGCATCCATCTTGGTCAGCTCATGATATTCCCCTTTGGTCAGCTGTCTTGCAAACACATCACACATCTCATACAACTTTGTGGACTTTCCACTCTGACCGGAAATAATAAGAGGAGTTCTGGCCTCATCAATCAATACGGAGTCCACCTCATCCACGATTGCGTAGTGAAGTCCCCTCTGTACCATCTGTTCTTTATAAATGACCATGTTATCTCTCAGATAATCAAAGCCCAGTTCATTATTCGTAATGTATGTGATATCACATTCGTATGCTTCTTTTCTTTCCTTGTGATCCATACTGTTTAAAATACAGCCCACGCTTAAGCCCAGGAATCTGTGTACCTGTCCCATCCATTCCGCATCTCGCTTGGCAAGATAGTCGTTAACTGTTACAACATGTACTCCCTTTCCCTCTAATGCATTTAAGTATGCAGGAAGAAGACAGGTCTGTGTTTTACCTTCACCGGTACGCATCTCTGCAATACGCCCCTGATGAAGAATAATACCGCCCATCAGCTGTACCCGATAATGTTCGGTGTTTAAAACTCTTCTCGCAGCCTCTCTCACTACCGCATATGCTTCCGGAAGAATATCGTCCAGTGTTTGCCCCTCGTCCAGTCTTTCCTTAAACTCATCTGTTTTACCTCGCAGCTGCTCGTCTGACAGCGCCATCATCTCGTCCCGGTAGGAGCAGATTTTATCTACAATCGGTGTAATCCGTTTGATTTCTCTGTCACTGTATGTACCGAATACTTTTGAAAATAAACCCATTGTTAGTCCTCCATTATACTTAATTAACACCCTTACACCCACGAATTACTTCTTGATCAGGGGTATTTTTTCCTAAAGGAAAAGTAGACATAATGCACCCATTCTTTGCATTATGTCTACCTATTTTACCACCGAAAGCGGTTTTATTCAACTACTACCTTTATCCATTTTGTAAATTTTCTGTTACCGCTTTTTCAATCTCCATGTCCTGCTCTGGAAGTCTCCCCAGAAATCTACCAGAATTCCCACTTCCATCAATTCGTCTCCTGAATAGACTTTTCCTTCTCCCACAACTTCGTATTGTGCTTCCGGATCCAGTGCCTGAAATTTCATACGGGAAATTCCGGGATTGACTTCACATAAAATTCTGAAATATGCCGCAAAAATATCATTTCCATCTTCGGAGACAAATTCCCAGGCTGCCGTGTTTCCCTCAAACGGATTTTCCAGTCGGTACATATCTCCTGACTGTATAAATGTACGGAGATCTTTATACTGGGCAATCTGAGCTTTGACCTGTTCTTTCTCTTCTTCTGTAAATTTCATCAAATCAAGTTCATAACCAAAATTACCACTCATGGCCACGTCTCCGCGCATTTTTAAAGAAGTCACCCTGTTTGCCTGATGATTTGGCACAGCCGATACATGAGAGCCCATGGCACTGATTGGGTATGCAAGACTGGTTCCATACTGGATATACAATCGTTCCACCGCGTCGGTATCATCGCTGGTCCAGGTTTGGGGCATATAATATAGCATACCCGGATCAAATCTTCCTCCACCACCGGAACAGCTTTCAAATAATACATCCGGATGAGAGGATACAATTTCTTCCATAACCCGGTAAAGTCCCAACATATAACGGTGCGGCATCTCTTTCTGACGTTCCGGAGGAAGCCCTGCCGAACCAAGTTCCGTCATATGGCGATTCATATCCCATTTCACATAACTGATTTCCGCCTCATCCAGAATATCCGAAACAGTCTTGATAATATAATTACAAACCTCTTCCCTGCTCAAATCCAGTGTCAGCTGATTTCTGCACTCGGTCCGTTCCCTTCCCGGTATATGAATACACCAGTCCGGATGTTCCCGATATAAATCACTATCCGGAGATACCATCTCAGGCTCAAACCATAGACCAAACCGGATGCCATATTCCCGCACTTTCTTTGCTAACCCGGAAATTCCCTCCGGTAATTTTTCTTTGTTTACATACCAGTCTCCCAGAGAGCTTGTGTCATCATTTCGTTTTCCAAACCAGCCGTCATCCAGCACCATCAGCTCAATACCAAGCTCGGCGGCTTCTTTTGCCAGACCAAGAATCTTTTCCTCATTAAAATCAAAATAAGTACCTTCCCAGTTATTTGCCAGAATTGGTCTTACCGCATCCCGGTATTTTCCTCTGACCAGTCTGGTACGATAGAGCTTATGATAGGTTCTTGACATTTCCCCAAGTCCATGGGCAGAGTATACCATCACTGCCTCCGGCGTCTGAAAGCTTTCCCCGCTTTCCAACAGCCAGGAGAAATCATAATCATTGATTCCCAGAAATGCTCTCGTCTGAAATAACTGATCCACTTCGGCTCCCCCATGAAAATTTCCACTGTATACCAGATTGAATCCATAAACATTTCCATACTCTTCATTGGCATCCCGATCTGCCAGGACAAAAAAAGGATTCATCTGATGACTGGAAGCACCTCTGCGGCTCTGAATGGACTGCAGTCCACTGCGCAGGGAAGTCCGTTCCATATGACGCTCCCTTCCCCACGCCCCCGGCAATTGAATCAAATCATACTTTGATGTTTCAAAATCCAGACTCATACTAAATGCTTTTTCCAAAACAATTCTATCTGCACTTTCGTTTACAATTCTCACACTTCTGGTAATGACATCCAATTCATGATACGCCGTATACATCAGGACCACTCTCATTTTCTTTAATGCATCCACCAATGTAATTTCCAAGGTATCAGCCTCAGCATCATCTTCCACATAGGTAGCCGGAAGCCCTTTTAATTTCGGTTTTCCGGCTGTGATTCGATAGCTGTCATAGATTAATTCCACCGCTCTGCTTCCATCTGCAAACAAAGCTTCCAATGCCGGCATTCGATAATCCGTCTGACATCCGGTAGGATATTCCTGACGGATATAGTCCAGAGAATAGGATTTATCCCTGGAATCCGGTGCAGCTCCAAAAGAAACCCAACTGTTAATTTGTGCATTTTCCATATCCGGGGTTTTTATCTTCTTTCCCCAATATACATGAGCAAGATATCTGTCTTTTGCCACTTTCATAATATAACTTGTGTTCTTTGTCTGAAGATGAAACACCTTCGCCTTTTCATCCACCATAATATTCATTGATAATAACAGTCTCCCTTTCTCTTTTATTTCTCTATGACATCCAAAATCTCTGCCACATACATAGTATGATAATTTCCATCGCCATACCAGCGTTCCACCGCCTCTTTATCGGTAAAGCACTCTTCCTTCATTTCCTGCGCATACATCTTTCTGCAAATAAAGGTTCGCTCTGCTTCCTCAAATACCGGGGCATCCTGATTCAGAGACGCATGAAGACCTGCTTGGGAGATTTTATCCTCATCTCTTCCGGAAACGGTTCCCATGTAATTTAACATCTTTCTATATTCTTCTCCAAAGAAGGACAGAGAAAAGGTCTTTTTCTCATCCACGAATTCTTTGGTATAGCGGGATTCCCGGATAAATACGAAGGCAACCTTCTTACCCCACATAATTCCAAGTCCTCCCCAGGATGCTGTCATGGCATTGATTTTACCATTTTTCTCAGCTCCCACTAACATCCACTGCTTACCAATCAGATCAAATACATTTTTGTCCATTTCACTCATGTTCATAACTTCCTCCTGAAATTTTGATTTTCTATTTTATTAAATTCTCTTGATCCGCTCCAAAGCTTCTAATGTGTTTTCGCAAGTGCCAAATGCTGTAAGTCTGAAGTAGCCTTCCCCGCTCGGACCGAATCCGGAACCGGGAGTTCCCACCACATTTGCCTTATGTAACAATACATCAAAAAACTCCCATGAAGTCATACTGCCCGGAGTCTTCAGCCAGATGTATGGTGCATTGACGCCACCGGATACTGTATATCCCAAATCCTTCAATCCTTCCCGAATCAGCTTTGCATTGTTCATATAATAAGCGACCTGTTCTGCTGTCTGTTTTTTTCCTTCTTCCGAGTAGACTGCTTCTCCGGCTCTCTGAATAATATATGGTGCACCGTTGAATTTTGTTCCATGTCGTCTTGCCCATAGGCTATTTAACATTACGTCTCCGGATTTCAATTCTTTCGGAACTACGGTGAAACCAAGACGCGTTCCGGTAAATCCTGCATTTTTGGAAAAACTCCGAATCTCGATGGCGCATTTCTTTGCTCCGTCACATTCGTAAATACTATGTGGCACATCCTCCTCTGAGATATACGCCTCATAAGCAGCATCATAAATAATGACAGCTCCCACCTTCAGAGCATAGTTCACCCATTTCTGAAGTTCTGATTTTGTAATGGTGGAACCTGTGGGATTATTCGGAAAACAGAGATAAATAATATCCGGTGTCTCAGCAGGTAATTCCGGTGCAAAATTTGTCTCTGCCGTACATGGCATATAAATAACATTAGACCATTTCTCTGTTTCTTTATGATAGATACCGGTTCTTCCTTCCATGGCATTGGCATCCACATAGACCGGATATACCGGATCGCAAACAGCTATTTTATTATCTACGGAAAAAATATCCCCAATATTTCCGCTGTCACTTTTTGCTCCATCACTGATGAAGATTTCATCCAGGGCAATATCCACACCTCTGGTCTTGTAGTCATTTTCTGCAATGGCTTTTCTTAAAAACTCATACCCAAGATCCGGTGCATATCCCCGGAAGGTAGAAGCATCCGCCATCTCATCCACGGCTTTATGCATCGCAGTAATCACAGCCGGTACCAGAGGCTGTGTAACATCTCCGATTCCAAGACTGATGACAGTCTGATCTGGATTTTCTTCCTTAAAAGCTGCTACTTTCTTTCCTATTGTTGAAAACAAATAACTTCCCGGTAATTTTAAGTAATTCTCATTTAACTTGAACATGTCTTTCTCCTTCTCTAAACTCGTTTCTATCATTTTCTTCCTAATGAAATATAATACTCTGAAACCTCTGTCTTTGCAACCGGATATTCTCCGTCAGTTCATCATGATATAAAGAATCATCTGTGCTGTTTCAACCATCCCGGTTCCACTGTCCATACTGGTTTTCTGCAGATACTTATGAGCATCTGTTTCTGTCATATTATGTTTTTCCATCAGGATTTTTTTTGCTTCCTCAATTAGCTTTTTATCTTCTTCGGAACGTTCCTTTGGAATATTCCTTCTTTTTTTCTTCCGTCTTGCAATATTTGCAGACACCATGGCTACTGTGTTGATGAAATCTGCTGTTTTTAACGGCATGGATACGGGAACCACTCCGGTACAATCCGATTCATGAATCTTTCCCTCAGAAGCCAGAAGAATCATTTCAAATTCTTCCGGCACATTGCAGCGTAATTCCGAAAAAATCATATCCGCCAGCTTATATCCGCACACAATGATTCCATCGCTGTAATCATCAATCACATTCAACACCCTTGTTCCCGAAGTACATACTGCCGTCACGCAATAACCATTCCGGACTAATATATTTTTCATGTTGACTGCATCTTCCATTTTAGGAAATGCGATTACAATATTGGCCATGATATACCTCTGAAAAAACCTTTCTTTCCTCAAACTTTGTGTAAATACTGCTGTATTTCCCAATCAGTAATCTGTTTCTCATACTCCCGCCATTCATTCATCTTAATTTCCTCATATTTCTCTGAAATATGTTTCCCCAGTACACCGCGAATAAAGTCATCCTTTTTGAATTCTTCCACAGCCTGATACAAATCTCTTGGAAGACACTCAATCCCCATCTCTTCCACTTCTTTCTGTGTAATCGTATAATTATTTTTATTAATCGGCTCCGGACATTCCAGTTTATTTCGAATACCATCCAGACCTGCTGCCAGACATACTGCCAGTGCAAGATACGGATTACAGGATGGATCCGGGCTTCTCAGCTCAATTCTTGCTCCCTGCCCTTCTGCAGACGGAATCCGAATCAAAGGTGTTCTATTTGTTCTGGACCAGGAAATATACACCGGTGCCTCAAATCCCGACACAAGACGTTTATAGGAATTGACCAGAGGGTTTAAAATCAGCGTCATTCCCTTGATATGTTTCATCAGTCCCGCTATAAAATAATATGCTTCCCTGCTTAATCCATTCTCGTTTTGTTCCTCAGCAAAAATATTTTTTCCATCTTTGGATAAAGACATATGAGTGTGCATACCGGAGCCATTCATACCGGACTTTGGTTTTGGCATGAAAGACGCATGCATTCCATGACGTTTTGCAATGGTCTTCACTGTCAGCTTAAAGGTCATAATATGATCTGCTGTGGTCAGGGCATCCCCATATTTGAAATCAATCTCATGTTGTGCCGGTGCCATTTCATGGTGAGAAGACTCTATTTCAAAGCCCATCTCTTCCAGATTCAGAATCATGTCTCTTCTGGCATTTTCTCCCAAATCCAGAGGACTGATATCAAAATATCCTGCATGCTCATGGGTCATAGTTGTAGGCAATCCATTATCATCGGTATGAAATAAGAAAAATTCACATTCCGGACCAACATTGAAGGTGTATCCCATGTCTTCTGCTTCTTTGATGACCTTTTTCAAAATATACCTGGAATCCCCCTCAAATGGCGTGCCATCCGGTTTATACACATCACAGATTAATCTTGCCACCTTGCCCTGCTGTGGTCGCCATGGAAAAATCTCTAATGTGTCCAGATTTGGTTTTAGGTATAAATCCGATTCTTCCAATTTTACAAATCCGTCAATGGCAGCCCCATCAAACATGCATCCATGATCCATCACGGATTTCAGCTGATGCCTGGTTACGGCTATGTTCTTCATAGTACCGAAGATATCTGTAAACTGCAGGCGAATAAATTCTACATCCTCTTCTTCCACTAAGTTTAAAACATCCTGTTTTGTATACATCGAAAACCTCTTTTCTGTCTTACGACCTTTTTATTCCGGCATTTTTGCTCATAATAACGAAAAAAGAGCGCAATAATCCCGGATATCCGTTCTTATCACGCCCCTTTGCGTATAAATTTATTTTAACACAAGTTATCTAATTGCACAAGTTTTTTTATTTTTTTCTTTGTCTTCCTGTATGATCAATTTCATAATTCTGTTTATAAATCAATTCTGAAACCGGAACACACCGATAGCCCCGGTTTGTCAGACCATCAATAATTCCCTGAAGTGCCTGTGCCGTATACATGGTACCATTATGCAAAAGAATGATGGAACCGTTTTGAAGACTTTGATTCTCCAGGACCTGATTGATCATCTGGTCTTTTCCATAATTTTTCCAGTCCAGACTGTCCACATCCCATTGAATACTATAATATCCCGTCTCCTCGGCAGCAGTAATCACAGTATTATTGTATTCTCCATAGGGAGGGCGGAATAAGGTCATTTCCACGCCTGTAAGTTCAAATACCTTCTTATGTAACTCAAATATTTCCTGACGACATTCCTCTAACGATAATGCATTCATATGCTTATGTCCATCTCCATGATTCCCAATATCATGACCGGCTTTCACAATGGTTTTTACTGCCTGGGGATACTGTTCTGCCCACTCCCCTGTGACAAAGAATGCTGCTTTGACCTGATTTTTCTCCAATGTGGCTAAAATACTGTCCAAATCCTCCACATTCCAGGCACAGTCAAATGTCAATGCAACCTGTTTTTCTTCTGTCTCCACCGAATAGACAGGGATTTTCTTTTCTTCCGTCTTTTCCTGAACCGCATTCACAACAGCTCCTGCCGTCAGCGAACTGCAGAGACCAAATAAAAGTAACCCCATCCAGAATGTGGAATGAAACCATCCTTTTTTCATTCTGATGTTCCCCTGTTTTCCTCTATTTTTTTCTCTTCTTCTCCCTTTACAGCGATGGTTATCTTCATCTTGTCACTGGTTTTTCCATAAGCATCCGTAATACTCAAAGAAAGAGCATAATTTCCCGGCGTCTGAAGATCTGCGATTTCTGTTGTTTTGATTTGCGCAGGAGCATTATGAATCTGCTTTCCATGGGAATCTATGGCAAATACTCCCATTTTACTGAAAACATCGGATAATTTCTGATATTCTCCGGCCGTTACCTCCACACATGTTTTCTTTGCATTCAAAATAACCTGTTCCTGCTCCAATGCTTCTGTTTCACTCCTGTCCACGGTGTCCTGCTCCGGCTCTACTATGACCATCACCACTTTGGCAGCACTTCGTCTGATTGCATCACGAACTTTCAGGACAATGGTGTATTTTCCCGTTTTTTTCAAATCTACTTTCCCATGGATTTCAATCCGGTCGGTCACGTCATTTCCACAGGTATCCGTAGCCCTCGCTCCCAGATTTTCCAAAAGTGTACAATCGGAGCATTGAGAGGCTGTTACCCGTATCTGACTTTCCGCATGGATGACTGGTCTGCAGGCAAGCCACGGATTCTCCTGATCCGGGTCAGTGGGGTCCCAATTCCGGTAAGGACTGCTTTCGGGAATGTGTATCATCTCAGGCTTTCCTAATGGTCCCGGTGAGTTTTTATCATCATACACAACAACTCCGGTGCCCACCGGACAGTTGGACATCAACCATAACGCATCCCGCACACAGAGGCGGACGCAGCCAAGAGAGGCGGCAGTTCCCAGTTTGTTAAATTCTTCGTATTCCAATGTATTTTTCTTTTTATCCAGATAGGGAACAGAATGAAATAAAATTGGTCCATGAAAACGATAGGCGTACTGACCATAGGAGGCGTCCACCATTTTTCTCCATGTGTATTTTTTGATGGTACGGAATTTTCCAAGAGGTGTATCAGAAGGGATTTTCCCGGTAGAGCAGACCATGGCCTTATAAGGAATGGTGTACTCCCCTCTTTCATCTTTTCTATAAATGGTAACACAATTTCCGATACGGTTGACTTTGATGAGATAGGGCAATTCTTCTGCCCCTTTTTCAGACAGGACGATAACAGCGACAGCCACTGCTATCAATCCCAGAATTACAAATGCGTACATCTTCTTATCCTTCCTGCCCGTATAGCAGAAATTCCTTTTTCTTTCTTCTTTTTATTTTATGCTGTCTTTTGGTCAAATTATACCTATTGCTTCTTTTGCAAGATGATCGGCAAGATCATTGTATTGGTTCCCGGAATGTCCCTTTACTTTTGTAAATACAATCCTGATTTTTTGACTATATTGGTCATACACTTCCTTATACCGTCTGGTTCCATTCTTATTTGTCTTCCAATCCCCCAGACACCACTTGGCAATTCCCTCATAGTCATGGACAATCTCTATGGATTCATACCCCTGCTCCAGTGCATATTTCATGGCAATTTCCGCAGCCAGAATTTCTCCTGCCACATTCCTCATCTGAGCCAGTTCCTGATCATCTCCCTTTGCCTTTAAATGAATCTCCTGATCTCCTGTCAGAATAACCACACCGCTTCCATATTCCCCCGTCGGGACATAAAAACTTCCATCTACATATGCCGTAATCTGACACTTTGGTTGCTTTTCTTCTCCCGGAGTGTCTGCCTGCTGTTTTGCATTTCCACCCATCCATCCCAGATACTGTGCTGCTTCTTCCGCTGTGGAAAAACTCTTATATACTGCCCCCGGAAAGCCGCTGACCTGAGTTTTACACTCATCCCAGGTATGAAAAATACCTGTAGTTCTGCCTTTCTTTACTGCGTAAAATTTTGCCATATTGAAATCCTTTCTTTTCCTGCTAATGTTTTTATTATACAATAAGATTTCATATTTGCAATGCCTTCTTTCATACCATATACCAACATCTTTTTTAGGAGTGTTTATGCCATCTGATTGTCAGCAATACATTCTTTCTGAAGATTATACGGAATTTCTAATCTCCTCTCTTTCCATGACTCAGGAAATTCTGGATGCTTTTCAGGGAATCTGTTACCAGCAGATTGACGGTCGTTTTTATTCCATTTATACCAATGTGGAGAACATCTCAAATATTAAGCTGAACCAGTTTCCATATCTTGTGATACCAAAATTGTATGGGGAAATGTCTACTGCTGCCCTTGAAATCTCAGGTATCACACGCATTGCAAACCAACCGGCTCTTCAGTTAAAAGGTCAGGGAGTCATCATAGGAATTGTAGACAGTGGCATTGATTATACCCATCCTGCTTTTCTGGACGAATTTGGACGAAGCAGAATTCTTCGACTATGGGATCAGACGGATCCCACCGGTCCTCATCCGGAAGGCATCGGATATGGTACGGAATATACCAATGAAGATATTAACCGGGCTTTATCATCTGAAAATCCTTATGACATCGTCCGCCAGAAAGACGAAACGGGACATGGGACCTTTCTTGCAGGGGTGGCTGCCGGCTCAGAAGATCCTGTCAATGATTTTTCCGGGGCTGCACCAAAAGCAAATCTGATTGTGGTAAAATTAAAACCAGCCAAACAGGTACTCCGGGATTATTTTTTTATTCGTCCCGATGTTCCTGCTTATCAGGAAAATGATATTATTCTGGGACTAAATTACATTCGCAGATTTGCCGAAGAACTGGGAATGCCAATTTC
>CALWLV010000184.1 GCA_944381595.1 uncultured Roseburia sp. | reverse complement strand
ACTGTTTTCGATGTGAATTCCTGAAACAAAGAAAGTAATTTCTTATCCTTCCATCCCCTTGCTTCTTTTATGTGGGAAGAACTGTCGGTTCCCTCTTTTCTAAGAACAGCGGCAAAATGCCCTTCTCCTTTTAAATGATGAGGCCAGAGACGAAATGTGTATGCTAAATCAGGATTTTTGTTACCCCATTCCGGTCTTCCACGGTCAAAATCAGGGTTTTCTGTTTTGACGATGGAGAATTCCGAATGGAGTTCCAGAAATGTTCCGATGACTCCTTCGTTTTCCTCTGGAGAGAAGGTACAGGTGGAGTATACCAAAATTCCACCGGACATCAGCATGGAAGCTGCATTTTCTAAAATCATGAGCTGACGATTTGCACAGATATGTACCTGTTCCGGACTCCATTCTGCCACTGCATCCGGATTTTTACGAAACATCCCTTCCCCGGAACAAGGAGCATCCACCAGAATTTTATGAAAGAATTCCGGAAAATGCGTCGCAAGGGTATCACTGTCCTCATTAGTAACAATCGCATTGGCAATTCCCATGCGTTCTATATTCTGAGAGAGAATCTTACATCTGGCCGGATGGATTTCATTGGCAATGAGAAGTCCTGTCTGCTCTAAATAGCCGGCAAGCTGAGTCGATTTGCCTCCCGGTGCAGCACAAAGATCCAGTACACGTTCTCCAGGAGCGGGTGCCAGTAAGGCGGCAGCAGACATAGCGCTTGGCTCCTGAATATAATAAAGACCTGCTTCGTGATAAGGATGTTTTCCCGGTCTTGCTTCTGTATTATAATAATATCCATGTTTTGCCCATGGAACAGGTTCGCTCTTTGATATGGAAAGAGTGGAAAGGATGGATTCGTAAGAACATTGCGCCAATCCCTTTTTTAATGGATTAAAACGAAGGCTTTGATATTGATGCGTTCGGTATCCTTCTTCAAATTCTTCCCATTCTTCCGATAAAAGGGATTTCATTTTTGTAGAAAAACCGGATGGTAATGTAAATTCTTCCATATATTTTTTCCTCTGTTTCTATAAATCTATAAGGAACTATATCATAGGAAAAGGGAGAAATCAATGAAAAAATTAGATATTGGAAATTAGGAAAGAACATGATAGAATTGATAGGGAGCAGATGGATAACCTGAATCGAAGGGAGGGGAAACGTATTTATGAAACGGGAAAATATTATAAAAGGAATGAAACTGACTCTTGCAGCACTGATTGCGATTTTGATTTCGCAGGCACTGGGATTGCAGTATGTACCCACGGCGGGCATTATTACAGTGCTTAGTATTCAGAATACCAAGAAGGATACATTACGGACTGCAGCCAGAAGGAGTATGGCATTTTTTTGCGCATTGATTCTCTGTGCAGGATGTTTCTCTCTGTTTGGGTATACTGTATTTGCATTTGGCGTATATTTGTTTTTCTTTGCTACTTTATGCCTTGCGTGTGGATGGGCGGAGGCAATTGCCATGGATTCAGTGCTGATTACCCATTTTTTGACTGCCGGTCATATGGAGCCGGCTCTGATTTTAAATGAAACGGCATTGTTCCTTATTGGAACAGTTATGGGAATTCTTGCCAATGGCTTCCTGCGTAAGAAAGAGGAAGAATTTAATGCCCGGGCAGATGAGGTGGATAAGGAAATCAAAAATGTCATCAAGAGAATGTCTGTGTGGATTATGCATCCCGATAAATCAGGTTATACAGACAGCTGCTTTACCGGATTAAAAGACAAGGCTGCACAGACAAAACGAAAAGCCTATGAAAACCACAACAATACCTTTTTCTCAAAACCCTATCATGAAATTGATTATATTGAGATGAGAGAAAAACAAATTGAGGTATTGCAGCATATGTATGCCAGTGTGAAAATGCTGCGAAGTGTTCCGGCTCAGGCAGAAAAGGTATCACAGATTCTTTCTGTGGTGGAACGGGATTACGACAAGGGAAATCCGGTGGATGGACTGCTGGAACAGTTGGCTCAGACATTTGCAGAGATGGAGAGGGAAGAACTTCCCGGGAATCGGAGAGAGTTTGAAGACCGGGCTGTGCTTTATTATATTATGAAGCAGTTGGAAGAATTGTTAGGGTATAAGAAAGAGTATATGAAAAAATATGGAAAAAAAGGAGATTCTTAATTATGGTACGTCATGTTATTTTATGGAAGTTAAAAGAAAGTTTATCAGAAGAAGAGAAACGGAAGGTTTCTGCTGATATGAAAACAAATCTTGAGGATTTGGTTGGTAAGGTTCCGGGATTAATTAGTCTGGAAGTTGGAATTACGCCACTGGCATCCTCCAATGCAGATGTCATGTTAGATAGTGTATTAGAAAGTGAAGAGGCATTAAAGGGATATGCGGTACATCCGGATCATGTTCATGTGGCGGACACATATGTACGTCCATATACAGAAATTCGTATGTGCCTGGATTATGAAAAAAATTAGGTTGACAAATCGGCTCCGTCAGTGGAAATTTAATTTCTGCTGACGGAGTTTTTGTATTTGTTATTGACAAAATCGTGATTACTGTATATACTGAATATATACAGTAATCACAAAGGAGGGAATTCGTTGAATTTATTTATCGATAATAAAGGTGGGGGACCCATTTATGATCAGATTTATAAGCAGATTAAGAATCTGATTATCAATGGGGAGCTGCAGGAGGACGATGCCCTGCCATCCATTCGAAATCTTGCAAAGGACCTGCGTATCAGTGTGATTACCACCAAGCGTGCTTATGAAGAGCTGGAGAGGGAAGGGTTTATCTATACCGTGGCAGGCAAAGGATGTTTTGTAGCAAGAAAGAATACAGAACTTTTGCAAGAAGAGAATCTAAAAAAGATAGAGGAATATTTTCAGGAAATCATAAAGCTTGCAGCGTCCTGTAATCTGAAGGAGCAGGAATTAATCGAGATGTTACACATATTGTATGAGGAGGAATGATTATGAATGCAGTTGAGATGAAAGGTTTGGTAAAGAAGTATGAGGGGTTTACACTTGGTCCGTTGAATCTGACCTTGCCGGGAGGCTATATTATGGGGTTAATTGGAGAAAATGGAGCAGGAAAAACAACAGCCATTAAATTGTTGTTAGACATTGTGCAGAAAGATGATGGGAAGATTGTATTACTGGGAAAAGAAAATGGTCAGAAGGACTATTTATTGAAAGAGGAAATTGGTGTTGTACTGGATGAAATTGGATTTCCGGAAGTGATTACGGCACATCAGGTGGGGAAAATTATGCAGCACACTTATACCAACTGGGATGAGAGCCTTTATAAACAGCTTTTGGATAAGCTGGATGTTCCTATAGAAAAAGAATTTAAAGATTTATCAAAAGGAAACAAGATGAAACTTGGCATTATCTGTGCACTATCCCATCATCCAAAGTTACTGATTCTGGATGAACCCACCAGTGGACTGGATCCGGTGATGCGTGAGGAAGTAGTGGAAATCTTCTATGAATTTACCAGAGAAGAGAATCACTCCATTTTGATTTCATCCCACATTGTCAGCGATTTGGAGAAACTTTGTGATTATATTGCATTTTTAAAAAAGGGACAGCTGATGTTGTGTGAGGAAAAAGATCGGCTGTTAGAAGAGTATGGGATGGTTTTCTGCACAAGGGAACAGATGGAGGAATTATCAAGCGAAGCAGTAATTGGTAAGCGCGTATCTCCATACGGTATGGAAATCATTGTAAAACGGGATAAGGTACCGGCTGCACTGGAAATCCGACCGGTGACAATCGAAGATTTATTTGTATTTATGGCAAAGGAGGACAAATAAATGAAAGGATTATTTATCAAAGATATCTACATGGCTGTCAAGTATTGTAAATCTTGAGTTTCCGCAGAATTATCCCCACCAGGCAAATCTGCTGTATCCTGTTATCCACAACTTTCAAAAAATGCCAAAAATATAAGGAATCCTGTTCCTTTTTGATGTAAAATTAAGCTGTCCAACA
>CALWLV010000183.1 GCA_944381595.1 uncultured Roseburia sp. | reverse complement strand
CCGGCGGGGCTTATTAAAGTGCCTCTACTCTCGGTACTGCCATTCTGAATTTCTCAAAAAATCGGCAGATTGGTACTTTGGGTAGACATATCTATTTTTTTAGTGCAGTTTGCGGAAACTCAAGTTTATTTCGTAGTATACCTGATTCCCGACACTTTTCCATCTTGCAATTCTACAATAAATAAGGCGTTTCCATCCCCATATTCCATTGCATTTCCATTTAATTCAAAATCATCTCCGTACTTTGCCACAGTCTCTTCATAGGTGGAACCGATTCTCAGTCCTTCCGGTGTTACTACCGTATCATTTTTGAAATAAAATTGTTTGATTTCCTGTTCCCCCTCTGACTCCACTGCCTCAATGGTCAAATCCGGATAATAGTAAAAGATATCCATTCCTTCCCCGGCACATCCGGGTGCTTCGTAATATTCATATCCGTCTCCTAAAATTTCTACTGCTTCTTTGATTGGCTGGGAAACATAGATTTTTTGATTCTCCACCTCATAGAAATAGTTTCCCGGTCCCTCTGACTGTTCCGTCTGTTTTTCCTCCACATTTTCCTGTTTCTTTCCACATCCGGACAGGCTAATCGCCAAAACAATCATGCATCCAAGAAGCACAAGCGTTCTCCTGCCGATATTACTTCCTTTTCTCTTCCTCATAACGCTGTTTTAACTCCTTATAATATTGATTCAGTTTCTGATCCTGATGTTCCGACAGAGTATACCTTTCTTTCAGTATCTTCCCAAAATAGCGGGATAATTTCTCTGCACCGGACACATTCAGATGCAGTCCTGCATCATAAGTATCCATCTGATAATCAATTCCAGTCTCTTCCTTCAGCTCCAGAAAATTATAATAATCCAACCCAAATTTTTCTGCATATTCCTCTATCTGCTCTTCCCATTCTTCATGCCAGTATGGATAAAGACTGGGCGCCTTCATCAACACCAGCTCCACCTTATTTTCCTCACACAATCGTCTGATTTTATCCAGATACTCATAACAGATATCCGAAAATGTTTCCTGTGTGAGAGGCGTCTTCTCCGGCACTACAGTCACAGGTTTTACCCCGGTCTGCATCAGATATCCATTATAAGAAACATTTTCTCTCTTCATCCAGTATTTATAATCTTCCGGCTCTAATTCCCGCCATCTGTCATGAAATCGAAGCAGCGGAAACAGATAGCTGAGAAATGTTTCCTCCTCTGTCATGGACTGACGGATGGCAGATATCTTCGCCGCAGACCATCTCATTCCATCTAAATTCATACGATTGTAGGCCTCACTGACAGTTTCTCCATGCTGCATGGACAGAACGTTGAACACTACAACTTCCGGAATTTCCTTTGCAAAAGTATCCTCAAGCAGATAATAGGACTGCCAGATGGTCTGGCTTGGACCGCCTCTGATATAACTGTGAATCCCGTACTCTTCCCAAAGTGTAACAGGAGAAAAGCTTTCGTACACCTCACAATCTCCAAGAAAAATGACATCATGATTCCCAGGGGAATCATAGTACTCCCTGACCAATGCCCCCTCCTTAATTGCACCCATGTATTTCGGCATAAGAAGGTTTTGAAGAAGCACAAAGATGCCCATGGTCAGAACAAGAAAGCAAATTGCCAAACATATTTTTTTTCTTCGTTGTCGTCTCATCTTTTATACCTGATTATAAATAAATTGTCTCTGTTCGTAGCCAATTCCATAGATTCCAAAGACCAGAATACTAAAAAACAATCCTGCCAGAATCAAATATCGAACTCCCACAGACTGTTCCAAAAACCATTGTTCCGGTTTTTTCTTTTTCTTCACTCTTCCTACCAGATACATAAACAAAATACCTGTGCCAATCAGCAGATAGTCAGATACTGCAAGTCCCAGGGGAGCCAGAGAAATCCCTTTTCCAAAATCTGTAAATATGGAAAAAAACATCCGAAATGTCAGTCCAACATCGCGGTAACAATCTGTCATGCGCAGAAGGCAAACCAGAAGAAACGTTCTCACTGCCTGAAAATATCCATAATACACCGCAGTTTTCCCCTCTCCGGTAAGAGTTGGAAATCTCCTGTGAAATCTGTCATACGCCGGTTTTAATTCTCTGGAAATAAGAATAATAAAGCAATTTGCCATACCCCAGAAGATAAAGTGAGCCTCACTGCCATGCCACAGACCTGTGGCAAACCAGGTAAGGATGGACGCCGTATATACCGGAATGCGTCTTCCCAGCCCCCGGTTCTTCTTACGAATCCGGGAAGCGATCTTTGTCACCGGCCAACTGACGGAAACCGGATAAAAAATGTATTCTTTCATCCATTCTCCCAGGGAAATATGCCATCTTCTCCAATATTCTCCCAGATTTTTCGAAGTAAATGGCACCTGGAAATTTTCTTCCAGATTCAGTCCCAGATAGTTGGCGATTCCCAGTGCGATATCAATGCCTCCGGTAAAGTCCGCATACAGCTGAACGGCATAAAACAACATACCCAGAAGTACATAACCTCCGGTATAAATCTGCGGATCTCGAATCATCACTTCCACTGCCGGAGCAATTCTGTCTGCAATGACCATTTTCTTCATGCATCCCCAAAGAATTCTCGCCACAGCCTGCTCCGTCCTATGCCAGGAAAAATACTTCGGAGTTTGGAGCTGTCCGGCGCGACATCCTGACATATTCCGGATAGGTCCCTGAATCAAAAGCGGGAACAGAGTCAGCTCCAATGCCATACGAAGGGGATTCTTATCCGGATTTGTATTTCCCCGATATACCTCCATACTGTATCCAACAGCCATCAAGCCATAGTAGGACAATCCAAAGGGCATTGTTTCCGTAAAAATTTTAAACCCAAGCATCATACCAATCTGACAAACCAGATAGACAATGAGTACAGGTTTATTTCCCTTCCCAACTCTGGAAAACAGATAGGTAGCAAAAACGGTTACCCCTATGGCTATCCAGGAGAAACGATCCAGCCTGCTTAATAACAGAATCTGAAGGAGAAACAGAGGAATCCACTGTATTCTCTTTGGTACAATGTAATACAGCAGCATCTGTCAGTCCTCTTTTTTCAATGTCTGAATCATCTCATAAAGCGCCGAAACACTATTAAAATACTGCGGTAAAATATGATCTGCCGGTATCCGTACCCCATACACATCCAGAATATCTGCAATCAGGGTGACAATATCAAAGGAATCCAGAATATTGTCATCGATCAGAGTGTTACAAGTTCTGACATCCACATCCGGATGCATATCTGTTAAAATCTGAATTAATGCTTCCACGATTGTTTCCTCTCTTTTCTGCTTTCATAGTATTGCCGCAGCTGTCTTTTGTCTGTTTTGCCATTTAAAGTCAGCGGCAGTTCTTTTTCCTTATGTATTTCTGCAGGTAGCATATAGGAAGGCACTGTTTTTTTTAACTGTGCCATCAATTCCCTGCGCTCTATCTCTCCTGTGAAAAAAAGAACCAGTTTCTCCTCTTCTCTTACAAAGATACTGCAACAGGATGCAATTCCTTCTATTTTTTGCACAGCTGCATCAATTTCACCCAGTTCAATCCGCTGCCCCATATGCTTAATCTGATCATCTCTGCGTGATACAAACACCAATTCTCCTCCCACATACTTTCCTATATCCCCGGTACGATATACCAGTTCGGGATAATGGTTCTGAAGTGGATTCTGAATAAATGCCTCTCCTGTTTTCTCGGAATTCTCATAGTATCCCATGGTCACGCAGGTACCCCGAATGAACAGTTCTCCCTCTTTTTCTTCCTCCTGCGGAAGGATTTTTCTCCATTGTTTTTCTTTCCGTTCAGCCAGAAAAATCTCTGTGTTTGGAAATGGTTTTCCTATGGGAATCACTTCATTTTCTTCATACCTTCGCTTCACCGGGAAATAGGCTGACATCCCGGTACATTCTGTTGGTCCATAGAGATTGAAATATCTGGCAGGTACATTCTCGTACCAGAGATTAAATTGTCTGACCGGAAACACTTCACTTCCAAATGCAATGGTATGCAGATATTCCGGCTTTATGGTGTCAAAAGTTCCCAGAGAAGAAATCATGGTAAGTGCCGGAACCACCCAACAAATGGTATTTATTTTATGCAAATTCAGTTCCTGCACCAAAAGTAACGGAAAACGAAATGTCTTCTTTGATATCAACCAGGTGGAAGCACCAAATTTTAATGTGGGGTAAATCTCTTTCAGACATGCATCCACATAAAATGGCGCCTGATTTCCAAACACAGTATCTTCTGAAATCTCCAGAATCTGTGATAGCTGTTCCACATAATCAATGACGGAACGGTGGTTTGCCACCACCCCCTTTGGCATACCGGTGGAACCGGAGGTAAAGACCACATACGCAGGATCCGTATCAATATGCTCCTGCCGAATTCTTTTCAAAATGCTGATATCTTCCGGATAATTTCTGATTTCCTCATAAATCCAGGTATTCATCAGTCTTTCCGGAAACTGTTCCCGCAGGATTTCTTCTGAAACAGCATCGACAATCACCGCAGCCCAGGGCATCATTACAAAAATA
>CALWLV010000182.1 GCA_944381595.1 uncultured Roseburia sp. | reverse complement strand
ACCAAACAGATAAAATCAACAGCATTATAATATAGCACATATCGTTACAAAGAGAAAAACGGCTACAAGATCCGTATTTATTGGGATCATAGCCGTTTTTTCATTTCCCAACTGTCAAAGATGGGATCATAACATTTTCCCGTTGTCTTGTCAATAAAAAACAGACTGCCATATACAGTCTGTTTTATCTCATTTAAAAATGTTTGCTTGTCGCCTTCAGACGAGCCATTGCTCTTGCAAGGCTGGCTTTGGAATGAAGATATTCTCTTCTGCTTCTCTCCTGACGCAGCTGTTCTTCCGCACGTTCTTTGGCTTCTCTTGCTCGAATTTTATCAATCTCCCCAGGGCGTTCCACCGTATCTGCAATAAACAATGCCTCATTATCAGACACCATCACGAAACCACTGCCTGTCACCACTTTGGTCCAGTTTTCTCCATCTTCTGAAAAACGCATGATTCCCGGAACAACAGCAAATACGGTTGCCTGATGGTTTGCGAGAATTTCCAAATCTCCATCTGGCGCACTTACAATGATTTTCGCACATGCACCTTCGAAAAACACTTTATTCGCAGCCATGATTTTTAACTGAAATATATTCATAAGCATGCCTCCTATTCGTTCTCAGCCTGCTTTGCCTTTTCCTTTACATCATCAATGGTTCCTACATTGAAAAATGCCCATTCCGGATAGTCATCCATCTCACCATCCACAATTGCTTTAAATCCACGAATGGTTTCACTGAGCGGCACATATTTTCCCGGTACACCGGTAAAGTTTTCTGCCACATGGAATGGCTGAGAAAGGAATCTCTGAATCTTTCTTGCACGATAAACAGTCAGTTTATCTTCATCGGACAATTCTTCCATACCCAGAATGGAAATAATATCTTGCAATTCCTTATATTTTTGCAGAATCTCCTGTACCCTTCTTGCTGTTTTGTAATGTTCTTCTCCCACTACATCAGGCTCCAGAATACGAGAGCTGGAATCCAACGGATCCACAGCAGGATAAATACCCTGTTCCACAATTTTTCTGGATAATACCGTCTGAGCATCCAGATGGGCAAATGTGGTTGCCGGAGCCGGGTCTGTCAAGTCATCTGCAGGCACATACACAGCCTGTACGGATGTAACAGAACCATTCTTGGTAGAAGCAATTCGCTCCTGCAGTTCACCCATTTCTGTTGCCAGTGTCGGCTGATATCCAACGGCAGAAGGCATACGTCCAAGCAATGCAGAAACCTCTGAACCAGCCTGTACAAAACGGAAAATATTATCAATAAACAGAAGCACATTCTGATGCTCTACATCTCTGAAATATTCCGCCATTGTCAGTCCCGTCTCTGCCACTCTCATTCTGGCTCCCGGCGGCTCGTTCATCTGTCCAAATACCAGGGCAGTTTTCTCCAAAACTCCGGATTCTTTCATTTCTGTCCAAAGATCATTTCCCTCTCTGGAACGTTCTCCAACACCTGTAAAGATGGAATATCCACCATGTTCTGTAGCGATATTTCGGATTAACTCCTGAATCAATACGGTCTTTCCTACTCCGGCACCACCGAACAAACCAATCTTACCACCTTTGGCATATGGGGCCAGAAGGTCAATTACCTTAATTCCTGTCTCCAGAATTTCCACAACAGGACTCTGATCTTCAAAAGATGGAGCGTCTCTGTGAATTACCCAATGTTCTTCCTCGTCCAGTGTCTCGCCTCCGTCAATGGTATCGCCCAGCACATTAAATAAACGTCCCAGTGTCTTATCGCCTACCGGAACCTTGATTCCTGCGCCTGTAGCTGTTACTTCCATATCCTTGCACAGACCTTCACTGGCAGAAAGCATGATACATCTGACCACGTTATTGCCCAGATGCTGTGCTGCCTCCATCACGCAGCGTTTTCCATTATTTTCTACTACAAGAGCATCTTTTATAAATGGAATATTGTTATCTGCAAATTCCACATCTACTACAGGTCCTGAAACCTGTATGATTTTTCCTTTTATCATAGCATTATCATCTCACAGTAGTGAGGAATCCTCCTCTCTATTAATTCTTCTTGTTTTTTTGTGCTTTCGCACCACTGATCACTTCCGTAATTTCCTGCGTGATTGCAGCCTGTCTGACACGATTAAATTTGATGTTCAAATCTCTCAACATCTCATTTGCACTGTCTGTAGAAGCCTGCATAGCCATCATACGGGAATTCTGCTCGCTGCAGTATGACTCCACCAATGCACCATAAATCAGACCTGAAATCCAGTTTGGTACAATATTTTCGAACACTGCATTCGGCGACGGAAAAAATTCAAATTCAATTTTCCTGTCATCTTTCTTATGCAATTTTTCTTCACTGAAATCTTCCTTCACAAGGGGCAGAAGCTGTAACATCTCCGCTTCACTGGACATGGAGTTAATCATCTTAGTATAAATAATATAAACTTCGTCCACTTTCTTTTTTAAATATGCATCCAGCAGTGTTTCTGCGATGTTTCTTGCACGGTTCAGTGTCGGATTCTGAATGGTATAATGAAAGTTATGATCACTCTTAATATTCTTATGTTCAAAGTAATGCATACCTACCTGACCAACCACATAAAGCTTACTGTTTGGATTGTTTGTAACCTGCTGCTCTGCTATTTTAATCACGTTATGATTGTAAGCACCCGCAAGTCCTTTATCTGCCGTTACAACAATATAAGCCCTTCTGCGCTGATCCACCGGTTTTGTCAAACTTTCTTCAAAATACCTCTGTCTCGTCTGTTCGCTATCTGTATTTTTCAAAATCTTTGCGATGGTAGACTGAAGGGTATAAAAATAAGGCTCTGTGTCTGCAAGGGCTTTTCTTGCTCTTTTTAATTTCGAAGAGGAAATCAAATACATGGCACTGGTGATCTTCTTTGTATCGTTAATGCTTTTGATTCGATCTTGAATTTCTCTCGCACTTGCCATCATCTGACCTCCTTATCTGTCTTTAAATTCCTTCGCTATATCAACAATCTTTGTAATCATTTCATCGGTCAGTACTTTCTTTTCTTCAATTTCTCTGCCGATTTCCGGATGTACACTGTCAAAATAGGACAACATATCCATCTGATATTTTTTGGTTTCATCTGTTGGTATATCCACAAACAATTTATTCGTAGCAGTCACAAGTGTGATCACCTGTTCATGCAGACTGAGAGGATTCGTCAGCGGCTGTTTCAGTAATTCCATCAGACCTTTTCCATATTGCAGCTGCTTCTTTGTTCCTTCATCCAAATCGGAACTGAACTGAGTAAATACTTCCATTTCTCTGTACTGAGCCAGATCAATACGAATACTTCCTGCAGCCTTTTTCATAGCCTTTGTCTGTGCGGCACCACCCACACGGGATACCGAAAGTCCAACGTTTACCGCCGGTCTCTGTCCTGAGAAGAACAAATCACTCTCCAGGAAGATCTGTCCATCTGTGATAGAAATAACGTTTGTCGGAATATAAGCAGATACATCACCTGCCTGTGTTTCGATGATTGGAAGCGCTGTAATAGAACCTCCTCCCAGTTCATCTTTTAATTTTGCAGAACGCTCTAATAATCTGGAATGTAAATAGAATACGTCACCCGGATAAGCTTCACGTCCCGGAGAACGTTCCAAAAGCAGGGATAACGCACGATATGCCACCGCATGTTTTGATAAATCATCATAAACAATCAATACATCCCTGCCCTGATACATGAAGTATTCGGCAATGGATGTACCTGCATAAGGTGCTATATATTGCAGGGAGGCTGAATCACTTGCCGTTGCTGATACAACGATAGAATAATCCATTGCCCCCTTCTTGGTTAATGTATTTACAATCTTTGCTATTGTTGATGCCTTCTGGCCAATTGCCACATAAACACATATGACATTTTTACCCTTCTGATTGATGATTGCATCGGTAGCAATGGATGTCTTACCGGTCTGTCTGTCTCCGATAATCAGCTCTCTCTGTCCACGTCCAATCGGGAACATGGAATCAATGGTAAGAATACCTGTTTCCAATGGCTGGTTTACCGATTTTCTATCTACAATACTTGGTGCGTCACATTCAATCGGACGATAGGTATCTGTTTCTATGGAACCTTTTCCATCAATCGGAGCACCCAGTGCATCCACAACTCTTCCTATATATGCTTCGCCAACCGGTACACCTGCCTGTTTGCCGGTTCTTGAAACCTTGGAGCCTTCTTTTAATCCGGTATCTTTTCCCAGAAGAATAACACCAATCTGACCACGCTTAATATCCTGTACCAATCCTTTGACGCCGGTCTCGAATACTACGATTTCACCGTACATAGCATGGTCCAGTCCATAGACAGTAGCAATTCCGTCACCAATCCAGATAACGGTTCCCACTTCCTGGCCTTTTGTCTCTAATTCATAATTCTCAATTTCACTTTTCAATACTGAAATGATTTCTTCTGAATTGATTGAACCCAATTAGCTCACCTCCACGTTAATTTTTGTTTTAAATGATCTAAACGTCCCTTCATACTGTAATCATATTCAGTATTATCCACGTTGATCCGGAATCCTCCTATTAAGGACTCATCTTTGATTAATCTGATTTGAGCATCTTTTGCCTGATATTTCCTGCAAAGATACTGTTTCATTTTCTCTATCTGCGCATCATCCGGCATGGTCACATAGTAAAACTGTGCAACAATAATACCATGTGCTTTGTTGTAGAATATAGTATAACTTTCAAAAATCTCTTCGATATCCTGCATTCTGTGATTTTCACATACCTTCTTTAAGAAGTTCACAAAAACCTTTGGAAACATATCCGTTTTAAAGATTTGATCTATGATATGTAATTTACTTCTTACCTGCACTACCGGACTTTCAAGCACTTTCTTTAATTCTTTTTCATTGCGAAAAAGATCCAGTGCCTCTGCCACAGCTTCCTTCGGCACACCCAGTTCATATAAAACTCTGCCGTAGTTTCTCGTCGTCTGTGTCATCTCTGCCTCCAAGTTCCCGCACCGGCTTCGTGGCTAGTTTTCTTCCTTTTCTGCATCTGCCAGGAACTGATCAATCAATTCTTTGTCTGTCTGAGCAGAGGTTTTGGTTCCAGCCACCTTATCCACTGCAAGTGCGATAAGATCTCCGATTTCTGTTTTTGCTTCTTTTAATGCCTGTTCTCTTTCCTGCACCATATCTCTGCGAGCCTTTTCCATCATTTCTTTTGCCTGTACATCTGCCTCGCCCAAGATACGATTGTACTCAGATTTCGCATCTTCCCTTGCCTTATCCAAAATGGACAAAGACTCCTCACGGGCATGCTTCAAATCACTTTCGTACTGTGCCTTGAGATTATTCGCTTCTGTTTCTGCTATCTTTGCTTCCCTGAACTGGGAGTTAATCATATCCTCCCTTTTCTGTATCACATTGGACAAAGGTTTTACCAGAAACTTCTGAACCAGTAAAAAGAGTACCAGGATATTAATGACGGTAGCGAGTATGTTAACTAAACTTATTTCAATCACTCTTACCACCTTCCTTTCGGTACAACTTTTTTACATAACAATTAATAACAATCCAATAACGAAACCGTAAATAGCTGTTGCTTCTGCAAGAGCACAGCCCAAAAGAAGGTTCTTTGTAATCTTACTATCTGCTTCCGGCTGTCTTGCTACTGCTTCTACTGCCTTTGCTGTTGCAAGTCCGATACCGATTCCTGCTCCTATACCTGTAAATACTGCGATTCCTGCTCCAATTGCTGCTATCATAATTTTAATCTCCTTTTCATTCTTATTTTTCTTTGTAAATACTTTGCTACTCCAATCCCTCTTTCATAAACAGGGAGGTCAGAAATACGAAAACGTATGCCTGAATCAGACCATCAAAAATATCAAAGTACACACAAAATGGTACTGGTAAAATTACGGGACATATAATTTTCAACAGTTCCATAATAACAAATGCACCCAATACATTTCCGAATAGTCGCATGCATAAAGACAGCGGTCTTACCACAAGCTCTAAAACGTTAATTGGGGCGACGATTGCGATCGGTTCTGCAAAGCTCTTGATGAATTTCTTCCCACCCTTATGATGGAAAGCTGAGTACTCAATCAAAACAATACTCATCAGTGCTAATGCAACCGTCACATTCAGGTCTTTCGTTGGGGACTTGAATCCAAAGATTCCCATGATATTGGCAAAGCCGATATACAATACCACCGTGATGAGATATCCGATGTACTGCTTTCCGTTTTCGCCAAGGATATCATAAAAGAAATTATATCCCGCACGATACGCCGACTCCAGAAAAAGTTGAACTTTTCCGGGGTTCTCGACCTTTAGATTTCTAGTGAGACAGATACACGCAATCACTATGACTGCCATAATAATCCATGTAACTACCACCGATTCATAAATCGGCATTCCAAAGAGACGAAAGGTAGTTTCCACTTGTAATTCTTCTGTCAGTTTTGCACCTAAATCACCCGTTTGCTCCACATCCTTTCTTTTGTTCTTTCCTATTAAAATGTTTCTTAACAGGTTAGACTTATTATAAGGCTGTGTTAAAGAAATGTCAATCAGTAACAAACGTCAATAAACACATATTTTTATTTTCTTTTTTGTCTATTTCTTACTAATATTTATGACACCTGTTCAAACTGAGAATTATACAATTCCGCATAAAATTCACCTTTTTCCAGTAACTCCTCATGATTTCCCTGTTCCACAATATCTCCATCTTTCATAACCAGAATTTTATCTGCATTACGAATGGTAGAAAGACGGTGGGCAATGATAAAACTGGTTCTTCCTTCCATCAAATGGTCCATTGCTTTCTGAATCAGAATTTCCGTACGGGTATCTACCGAAGAGGTTGCTTCATCCAGTATCATAACCTTATTGTCCGCAAGAATGGCTCTTGCAATGGTAAGCAACTGTTTCTGACCCTGAGAAATATTGGTAGCATCTTCATTTAACTCCATCTGATAATTATCCGGCAAGGACATAATAAAGTTATGGGCATGGGCAGCTTTTGCAGCTTCTATGACTTCCTCATCTGTTGCATCCAGCCTTCCATATCGAATATTTTCCATAATCGTACCCTTAAACAGCCAGGTATCCTGTAATACCATACCAAATACTTCTCTCAGCTCTGAGCGGTTAAAGTCTTTGACATTATGTCCATCCAGAAGAATGGCTCCTCCATTCACATCATAGAAACGCATCAGCAATTTCACCATGGTTGTTTTTCCGGCTCCTGTCGGTCCGACAATGGCGATTTTCTGACCACTCTTAACCTTCGTACTGAAATCCTTAATAATCATCTGATCCGGTTTATATCCAAACTGCACATGAGAAAATTCTACATCTCCCTTAATATTCTCAATGGATGCCGGATTTTCTACAAACTGTTCTTCTTCCTCTTCACCCAGGAATTCAAAGACACGTTCTGCAGCTGCAACCATAGACTGAATCTGATTGGTCACCTGTGCAATCTGCTGGATTGGCTGCGTAAAATTCTTCACATACTGAATAAAAGCCTGAATGTCACCAATGGTAATTACATTTCGAATTGCCAGCATGCCACCGGAAACTGCCACTGCCACATAGCCAAGATTTCCAACAAACGCCATTACCGGCTGCATTAATCCTGATAAAAACTGAGATTTCCATGCTGAATCATATAACACTTCATTGGTACTGTTAAATGTATCTACCACATCATTTTCTTTATTATAAGCTTTAATTACCAGATGCCCACTGAATGTTTCTTCCACCTGACCATTGATATGACCCAGGTATTCCTGTTGCGTCTTAAAGTATTTCTGAGATTTTTTTACAATAAATCCCTCCAGTCCGGCTGAAACAGGCAATACCACAAAGGCAATCAAGGTCATAAGCGGTGAAATACTTAACATCATAATGAAAACACCCACCATGGTGGCAACCGATGTAATAATCTGTGTAATACTCTGATTTAATCCCATTCCCAAAGTATCCACATCATTGGTAATTCTGGAAAGAACTTCTCCATAAGTTCTGCTCTCAAAGTATCCCATTGGCATACGGTGAATTTTTTCCGAGATACCTTTTCTCATCTGATAACAGATTTTTTGCGTTATGCCGGTCATAATCCATCCCTGGACGAAATTAAAAATAGCACTACAGACATACAATCCCAGCACAATTAACAAAATCATGCCGATATAAGAAAAATCCAATCCGCCCGTACCTGCAATTTTTTTCGTTAATCCTTCTGCCAGCGCAGTGGTTGCCTTTCCCAGCACCTTTGGAGAAATTACATTAAACACTGTAGATACCACTGCAAAAATCATAACAACAAAAATCGGTATTTTATACTGGCCAAGATGTCCAACCAGTTTCATCGTGGATTTCTTAAAATCCTTTGCTTTCTCTCCCGGAACCATTCCCCGCATGGGTCCTCTTCCCTGTCCTCTATTGCTCATCTGAACCATCCTCCTTTCCGCTGTCCTCTATTCCCAGTTCTTCTTTTGACATCTGGGAAACGGCAATCTGACGATAAACATCACAATTTTTCAATAATTCTTCATGCGTTCCAATGCCAGCCATACGTCCATCCTCCAAAACAATAATCTGTTCTGCATGGAGTATCGTACTAATTCGCTGTGCTACAATCAGCACTGTACTGTCCTTGGTTTTTTCTCCCAAAGCTTTACGAAGAATCGCTTCTGTCTTTACATCCAGCGCAGAAAAACTATCATCAAAGATATATACCTTCGGATTCTTTACAATCGCTCTTGCGATGGAGAGACGCTGTTTCTGACCACCAGATACATTTGCACCGCCCTGTGCAATCTCTGAATCATATTTTCTATTTTTTTCTTCAATAAATTCTACTGCCTGAGCGATTTCTGCTGCTTCCTTCATATCTTCATCCGAAGCTTCCGGTCTTCCGAATTTCAGGTTCGTTTCAATGGTTCCTGAAAACAGCATTGCTTTCTGAGGTACCAGACCAATTTCTGCCCTCAACTCACTTTGTGCCATATCCCGGATATCTATACCATCCAAGGTAATCTTACCTTCTGTTACATCATAAAGTCTTGGAATCAGATTGACCAGTGTAGATTTACCACATCCGGTACTTCCGATAATCGCTGTTGTCTTACCCGGTTCTGCAGTAAAATCAATATCTTCCAGAACATTTCTCTCCGCACCGTCATAACAGAAAGAAACATGGTCGAACTTCAACACACCTTTCTTTTCTGCAGGACTTTGGGTCTGTTCCTTGTCCACAATATCTGATTTTGTCCGAATTACCTCATCAATTCTTCCTGCAGCAACAGCCGCTCTTGGCAACATCACAGACATCATCGTAAGCATTAAGAACGACATCACAATCATCATGGCATAAGTAATAAATGCCGTCATTGCTCCTACCTGCATGGTTCCCTCATCAATCTTATGAGCAGCTACCCATACAATCAGTACTGTCAGACCGTTCATAATAAACATCATGCCCGGCATCATAAAAGTCATGGTACGGTTGGTAAACAACATTGTTTTGGTCAATTCTTTATTGGCATCATCAAACCGTTCTTCTTCTTTCTTCTCTCTGCTGAATGCACGGATAACCGGAAGTCCGGTTAAAATTTCTCTGGAAACCAGATTCACTTTATCCACTAATTTCTGCATCAGCTTGAACTTTGGCATTGCAAGAGCCATAAGAAGCATTACCATGGCAAAAATCAAAATCACTGCCAGAACAATCACCCAGCCCATTCCTGCACCGGTATTTGCAACTTTTATGATACCACCGATACCAAGAATCGGAGCATATACCAGCATACGCAGGAACAATGTGCTGACCATCTGCACCTGCTGTACGTCATTGGTACTTCTGGTAATCAGGGATGCTGTGGAAAAACGATCCATCTCTGCATTGGAAAAATTAACCACATTGTGGAATACCTGTCCTCTCAGATTCTTACCGATTCCGGCTCCCACTCTGGATGCAATCAGGCTGACCAGAATGGCTACCACTGCAGCCAACAGTGCAATCAAGAGCATCTTTGCTCCGGATAGAATCAGATACTCCTTCTGAATCTGATCCATATCAAGTCCGGCATCTTCATTGCATTGTTTTGCATATGCAATTCCCATAGAAGAAACCATACTGTCTCCCATGGTTTCCATTGTATCTTCTACCTGTTTTCTCATTTCCCGAACCTGTCCTTTCGGCATCCGTGCCAACAAAGCAGGATCCGTTCCGGATGAAGATGCCTGATAATTTAACAACAATGGCACAATAAATTTATCGTCCAGTTCTTCCAGTTCCTCTTTGGAAAAGTCCTTTCTTCGATAAATGTCTTCATCCTTTGTATATGTATTTCTCCACTCAGTAATTTCATCCTCTGTCATGAAAATCTGCACCTTTTCAAATTCTTCGCCAGTCACTGCTTCCGGCACAACATGTTCAATTCCCCCATTCTGAATTCCGGTATCAATAATATCAGAAGTATACTGAGGCAGAGACAAATCACACCATGCCTGTATTACCAGCAGTAAAATAATAACTATCACAGATTTCCAATATGGAATCAGGTTTTTAAATATCTTTCCCATCTGATTTCTGCTCCTTTCGTTTATCCATTTCAATCTTTAAATCAGTTCCGAAAGCGTTGAGTCCTTCGATGAACTGCTGCATTTTCTCCCCACCTATTCGCTCGTAAACAGCCGCTAAAATTTCTTTCACAATCTGTTCCGATTGGTTTACAATTTCATCTCCCTGTTTGGTAATCATGACATAGGTGTTTCTTCTATCCTCTTTATCCACCTCTCTGACAATCAGTTGTTTCTGTTCCAAACATTTCATTGTTCTGGATACCGCAGGCGGTACTACATCCAACGCTTGTGCTATCTCTGAGATTTTCATGGGTCTCTTCATACGATTTCTTCCGGATTTTACTGCAAACAGCACAAAAAATTCAAAAAAATTCACTCCCGGAAGTACTTCCGCCGGTTTTAACCGTTTCAGTTTCCAGAATGCTTCTAACAAATTTCTCTCATAATCATTCAATTCTCTTCTCCTTTCCCATAACTATATTACTTGTTATGTTTAATAATTAACATTGTTATGTATTTTTATTTTTGGTATTCTACTACTATCAGTTGCAAAGGTCAAGGATATTTATACTTTTTTTATAAACAAAATTTTCAACTCCCTTGACATTTTCCATTTTTAGTTGTATCATGATGATATCAAATTGATATCAATTCAGTGATAATAAAACATTTAAAACAAAAGTATGGTAAGCCATACGGAATAGGAGTTTACTATGGAGGAGAAAAAAAATAACGTTGTAACCGAAAAATTATTGAACCCAATGAGTGGCTGGGTGCCATTATTTCTTCTGATTTTGGGACTTTTTGCATCCATTGGAATTTTCGTATTATCTGTAATCCAGCTTTCCAATGAAGTATTTGTATCAGGGGGCATACTCTTAACTGTGAGTATCCTTGCATTTACCGCAGACTGTATTTGCTTTGCAGGATTGAAAATTGTAGGTCCAAACGAGGCATTGGTATTTACTTTCTTTGGAAAATATTATGGAACCATTAACAAACCGGGATATTTTTATGTAAATCCCTTCTTAACTGCTGTCAATCCCGCTGCACGGGGCAGCATCCAGCTGAATGTCTCCGGTGCTTCCGCAAATATGACTTTGAACAAGAAAGTTTCCACAAAAACTATGACGCTTACCAACGAAAAGCAGAAAGTCAACGATGTATTGGGTAACCCGATTATTATCGGGGCTGTGGTAATCTGGAATGTGGAGAATCCTACAAAAGCCGTATTCAATGTGGAGAATTATGCAAAATACCTGTCTGTACAGTGTGACTCCACCATTCGAAACACCGCCAGACTGTATCCA
>CALWLV010000181.1 GCA_944381595.1 uncultured Roseburia sp. | reverse complement strand
ATAAATTCCAATAAATCTGATAATCCCAATCCTCTAGGTGTTCCATCATACAACTGCTTAGTAGAATTTCCCGTCTTCAAAGCCCACTTAACAGCTTCAGACGACGTCAAATTATTATCATGCTTTTGTTTTACTACTGTAGGTATACCAATTCCAGTATCATATACCGAAAAAACCAGTTTTTTCTTTTTGGGCATCCAATGCCCACACGCATATACACCATTTTGAGCTTCTGAATGATCTGCCGAATTAGAAAATATTTCATATATATTTTTAAACAAAAATTGTTCTGCCGCCTCTGAAAGTGTAATCGGTGCCAATTCTAATATCTTATTTATATATAGAAAAATACTATCTTCATCCATATGTATTTCCGAAAATGGAATTGCATTATCATTAATAAATGTATCATTTGAATTTATGAGATATTCGTATAGACCTGATTTTTTCATATAACAATACAACTCTGATTTATGGTTTACAATTATATGGAATTTGTTTCCATTTCCCAACCGAAGCATTCCTCCTAAAAATGCTATATATATAGCATGAACAAAATATGTATTCCGAAAGTCCAGGCTAATTTCACTGTTTTTATTTTCCATAATTTGTTTTTGCATGTTAGCTAAAAAAGAATAACTGGAATCACATAAATCTAATTTTGGAGGGATACAAATACTTACTTGATTACTCATATCAATATTCTCCCATAACATACTCATAGTTCTGCTTAAACCCACCATATTTTATCATACCATTCCTAAAAAATCAATCTTACTGATATCTCAAGTATTATCAAATTAATATCTTTTCTGATATCTGCGGTGTTATCCGATTAATATCTCTTCTGATATCCCAACAGTTCATTCCAATCCTTCCCCTCAAATCCATCCGGATCATTCTCCAAATACATCCTATAACCAGAAGACAAATCCCTGACCCTATACCCTAAATCCTGATATTTCTGCAGCAATCCAATACGTTTATCATTTCCATAAACCGCTTCTCTGCCCTTCTTATCCCAGTCCAGGCAGAAAGATATCTTTCTGATAAACGGATAGTCTTTCAGTGTCTGTGCTAAGGGCATATCTGATGTCATCCCCAGAATCTGTTTACAGCTTTTATAATCTCCACTTAAATCCATATAAGACATACAATCTATGGCTGATTCAAACACTTTTATCTCATCTGATGTCTCATTGATCAGATGCAGGACATATCTCTTATCATTGCCTTCCACATCTCCCACAAAGCGTTTTTCTGTCCCGGTTCCCCGGCAAGTTGCGTGCCTTGGAATGCCTTGCGGATCATATCCGACAAAAACGCAGTTGTGATATTTATTTTCTTCATAAAGCACTTTCTGTCTGACAAAAAATGACACTATTTCACATGATAGATGCCTGGTCTTCATCAAATAAGCAAAGACTCTTTTATAATTTTCTGCAGGCTCCGGAAGTCTGAAAATCCTCGTTTCTGTTTCCGCTGCTTTCTGCTCCGGAATACATGAAGACCGTTTTATGTTCTGTATCCCAAGCAATGCGTGCACCGCTTCCCTGACGGAAGTACAGCCTCCAAACAGAAGCATGAAATCAATTGCAGTTCCTCCTGTATTGTCGGACCACCGGCACCAGCTTCTGTCGTTATATATCCGGATAGAATCCATCTCTTTTAATGTCATATATTTTCCTACCTTCACCGGGGTATACCCCATCTGCCTGACAAGATCAAGCATACTGGTATCCTTTGCCCGGTTGATTTCTTCTTCTGTCAGTCTCATTTTCCTCCTCCTCAAACTCCAAAAATATCATCCAGGAAACTCTCTCCGGCTGATTTCTCCGGTTCCATCCCTGTTTCGGTTTCTATATGTTCTTCCTGCAATTCACCGCGCAGTTCATCCTCTGACCTATATTTCTTTTTTGTCATATCTTCCGCTTTTTCCGGTTCCGGCCCGGCCGTAATGGACAACAGTCTGTCCGCCAGGGCATCCACATCCGTTGCAGCCAGCATGAAGATCATTGCGTCCCTTTTGTTCATCCTTGTCATCCTGCAGAATGCATCTATCTTATCAAGTGCCTTCTGGTTCAGCGGAACATCTTTGCGGAACCGCAGCATATATGCATAATCTTTCTTATCCATTTCTTTTCCCCTTCTGCCTTTAAATAATTTAGATATGTATATTATTTAATATTATATTTTTTCTTTTAACTGTTGTTAATTATTAAGTATTTAATTATAACCGATTTTCAAGCACCCGTTTTCCCGGCAACACAAAATCTTCATCCGGTGGACAAAAAAATCTTAACTGCTATCATCCGGTTCTTTGATTTCTTTGTCCGGATTTTCCGTACGCAGAATTCCTTCTTCCGGCTTTTCCATCCTTTGTATCACAATTTCCCGGCAATCAGGTACTGTCATTACAGTTTTTTCTGACTTTTCCTCATGTGTTGCATTTTCTTTTTCTATCTCTTGTGTCTGCTTCTCACAATCTGTCTCATTTGTTCCTTTCTCCGGAATATCCCGGACTTCCCATACAGAGCCTGTCCACTTTCCATCTTCTTCCCGCAACTGCGTTCTGGTTAAATATCCAAGATTTTCTAACATCTGTATGCCTTTTCCTACCGCAGCTCTACCGTCCGGAAGAATCTCCGCCAGTCCGTTGATGGACATCTTCCACCCATCCGGCAATCCAAGAAGAGTCACAAGTAACCCTCTGTCTTTCAATGGCAGATTCTGATCCCTCATAATGTTGTTTTTTACAATTGTGAAGCCCTGCGTTTTGTTAATCAAAACAGCATTTCCCATTTGTTCTTTCTTTTCTTCCGGTATCTCTTTCTCCGGAGCTGTGATCTCCCACTCTCTTCCAACAATTCTGCCCCTTGTTTTTCTTGGTCTGCGAAGAAGATAACCTGCTGATTCCAAACTGTTAAGAGATGCAGCAATGGCCGATTTCCCATCCGGAAGGATTGCTGTCAATCCCCGGACAGAAAGTTCCCACCCATCCGGCAGAGAACACAGTGTGACATATAACCCTCTGTCACGCATATTGATCCTGCTATCTTTTAAGATTCCATTTTTAATAATCGTAAATCCCTGTGTTTTATTTCTTAAAATATCCATCGCTGCTTCTCTCTTTCCCATTTTTATCGGACTGCCTTTTTATTGATACTCCATTGCATTTTTGCAAACTGCCCGTTTATATCCCTCTCCTGGATGCGCAGTAATATCCCTTTTCTTTCCAGATTTCTTAATACCCTCACAACGGTTCCCGGCCGGTCTGTGATCTGCTTCTGCAGTGCTTCTGTAGTAAGGCTTACTTCTTTCGGATTTAAGAGACTCAATACGGTCAACATCCCCTTTTCTTCCAGTGTAAGCTTTGAGTTTCCTATTTTCTGCAACCATTCATCCATATATTTTTCTCTTAATTCTTTCTTTTTTCCTTTCCTGTTTTAGTGAAATGGCAATCCCTCATCTTCCAGTCCATCCGGAATATTCATAAACCCATCTGCATCCGCCGGAACCGCTCTTGATGATTCTCCTTCTGCACGTTTGCTTTCTGCAAATTCTGCATTTTCCACCACCACATCCGTAGTATATACCTTATTTCCCTCTTTATTTGTATAACTGCCTGTCTGAATTCTTCCCTCGACTACAATCTTTGTTCCCTGATGCGTATATTTCTCAATAAATTCAGCTGTTTTTCCAAACGCCACACAGGAAATGAAATCGGCAGTCTGCTGCTCCGAAACATCTTTTTTATACCGCCTGTCTACCGCCAGGTTAAATCTTCCCACTGCTACAGCGTTTTCTCCCTGTGAATATCTGATTTCCGGGTCTCTTGTCAATCTTCCCATTAATATTACTTTGTTCATTTTTTTCTCCATTCCGGGATTATTCTTCCCAATTCCTGTTTATTTTGTTTCCTTGATATATTTTTCCAATAGTTCTATGATAATCTGTTCCCTTTTCTCATAAGGCATTTCCGGAGGAAAATACCGGTCCAGTCTGTCTTCTTTTAACACAATCTGTCTCTGTTTCTTTTTCTCTTTGCAAAGGATGGACATGATTATACTTTCAGTCAAAGTATCTTTTTGAGCCTTGAGTTCCTTCGCCTGCCCTGCTGTCATCCGGATATGATAATCCTCGCAGCACTCATACACACAGTACTGATCCTTTTCTTTTAAAAAGGAAAGCATAACTCCCACGTCAACTGGCAACTTTTTCCTGTCTACCTGCTCCATCAGCTCCCGGATCAGATATGTCAGCCGGATATACCGTTCTACCGTCCGTCCGGATTTTCCGGCCGCTTCTCCAATCTGCCTTGATGTTGTCCCATTCTCATCCCGGATTCCCATGTGTTTCAACGCATCTGCTTTTGCCCGAAACGAATATGCCAGTTCGGATGGAAGCACGGATGTCCTTCTCATGTTTGCATCGACCATGGCAACCACGGCCTCATCATCCGTCAGGTCTGCCACATACACCGGCACGGACTTAAGTCCTGCCTTTATCGCCGCGAACCGGCGCCTGTGTCCACTTATGATTTCATATGCATTTCCCTTCTTTCTCACAATAAGGGGTTCGATGATACCCTGTATCCGGATGCTCTCCGCCAACTCCTTCATATCCTCATCATCTTTTACCTGGAATGTATGGCGACTGAAATCTTCCAGGCTTTCCATGTCCACTTCCATAACCTGTCCGCTCACTGCCTGTTTTAATTTTTCACTGCCGGCAAATATCCCGGCCAGATAATCACTTTCTATCTTCGCCATTTTCTTCCTCCTCCAGTTCCCTGCAGAACATCATATAGTCCTGTGCGGCACTTGAATCGCTCTCGTACTTATAGATGGTCATCCCGGCATCCTGACTCTTTGGACACGCCGTACATCCCCGAATCTTCGTCTGATAAATTTTTGTATGAAACAATTCTGATATATCCTGCAGCTCTGCATCCAGTTTCCGGCTCATGACCTGATTTTGATAGTACATATTTACCAGAATTCCACGTATAGAAAGTGCCGGATTGGTATATTTCTTTGCCGCTTCCACCGTTTTATACAAGGCTCCCATCCCGTCCCGGGCATAAGAAGCCGGTGTAAGCACTATGACCACATCGTCTGCAAAGGTCAGTACATTTGTGAGAATCACTCCAAGTTTCGGCGGAGTGTCTAATATTATATAATCGTATTTCTCTTTCAGTTCCTGACATTTTTCCCGTAGCAGATAATTTCTACCAGCATCCGTCGGAAATTTGCTCTCAGCTCCTTCCAGCATACTGTCAGAAGCAATGATATCGCCCGCCTCTGTCTTCTGAATACAGTTCTCCAGATCTTCCCCGCAAAACAAAAGATCATAGAGTGTAGCCACCCCTTCTGACAGGGCATTGTATGTAGTTGTGCTGTTTCTCTGCGAATCGGTATCAATCAACAGCGTCTTTTTCCCCATTCTGTTCAGCCCGGATGCCAGGCTTACAGATGTTGTTGTCTTTCCTACACCTCCTTTTTGATTTGCAATTGCAATGATTTTTCCCATAATGAAACCTCCATTTTATTTTTCAAAATCGTTTTTTTCTGCTTCCATCTCTTGCTTGTGATAGAAACTGGGCTGGTAAAACGTCTTATGAAGATATCCCTCAATCACAATATGTTCCGCCTGTTCCAATCCTTCCTTTCTATATTGCCGCGAGATGACCAGTTCCTCCAGTGCAGTCCGGAAATCCCAGATAGTTTCCGAACTGTCCGCAATCTGTCGGATGATATCATATGCTTTCTTTCTCTTTTTTCCCCCTTCCTCTATCCGCCGGATGATATCCATCCTAATTTCTTCCATATCGTCCTTGTTTTTCATTCTGCCTGCTTTCTCTTCTCTTCTTCCATTCTAAGCCGGTATACCTCTGCCATAAATCTTCCCGTTTCTTTTTTGATCTCTTCCATCCGGCGCTCTCTTTCTTTCTCATCGATCACCGGAGAAAAGGACCTGACCGTGCATCTGCATCGTTCACTGTCGTGCACATATTCATTTTTCAAAACAAACTCCTCGGACTTTCTCATTTACCCATCTCCTGTTTTATATCTAATACCATATGTATTCGATGCGCCTGTACAATTTACCTCTTACATTTCTGTCTTATCCGGTTCCTTTCCTGATTGCCTGCTCTTTTTGTTTTTTAAGATTGTTTTTAATTTTAATCGGAAAGAAAAGAATTTCATCACTAAAGCTTCCCTTATTCTAACATCTTCACCTACCACAGCATGTCCATCTACTGCAGTATATCCATACACCCTGGCATTTCCACCTACTGTAGCATTTCCACCTACCACAGCCTCTTCATCCACCCTTGCCTTTCCATACACCTTAGCATTTTCTCTTACTATAGCATGTCCACGTACCACAGCATGTCCATACACCCTGGCATTTCCACCTACCGTAGCATGTTCTCTTACTATAGCATTCCCGCACACCTTGGCATTTCCATTCACCACAGCATGTCCACCTACCGCAGCATGTTCTTGTACCCAAGCATTTCCATACACTAAAGCATATTCTTGTATCCAAGCATATCCACCTACTGTAGCATTTCCACCCACCTCAGCATGTCCACCTACCACAGCCTCTTCTACTACCATAGCATCTTCATCTATCAAAGCATATTCTTGTATCCAAGCATTTCCACCTACTCTAGCATTTCCACCTACTCTAGCATTTCCACGTACCTCAGCATCTTCTACTACCACAGCCTCTTCATCTACCACAGCATTTCCACCTACTCTAGCATTTCCATACACCTTGGCATGTCCAGCTACCCAAGCATCTCCGATCTGTGACAGGTTATTCTCTTTTTGAATGTATCCTCCCATCTCCCCCTCTTTTACATTTCCAAACGAAATAAGGGCTTTAATACGGTACAATTCTA
>CALWLV010000180.1 GCA_944381595.1 uncultured Roseburia sp. | reverse complement strand
TAATATCCGTTCCTTCATGAACCCTGTCTCCCCCATAGGTCCTCGCCGAACCGAAAGAGTCCTCAAAGGAAAATGTTTCCCCTTCTCTGACCGATGCCAGAGGAAAATAACATGCATCTTCAAATATTTTTTCTTCCAGGTAACCACCCTGAATATATGCTTCACTGAAATCCGTTTTTTCTTCCGATTCCCCCTGCTTTTTCTCTGTCTCCGACCGGCTGCATCCCAGGAAAAACAGACAGAAGAGCAAAACAATCCCTATTTTTTTTATTCTTTTTTGATTTGACATGTTTACATAAAGAAAGCCATCATAACATTATTTTAATATATGTTATCACAGCTTTCTTTATTCCTAAAATAAATGCTTTGTTTTTTCTTCCCAGAACTCCTTGCGCTCTGTATAAATCCGGTTCACTTTCTCTTCCAGTTCTTCTAATCCTTCTTCCGTAAAAGGAAATAAGAAGTACTCTTTTTCTTCCTCCGGTGTCTTCTGAAAGCAAAATGGTTCCGGCCAGATATCAAGGCATAAGAATCTCTGTTCTTCCTCGCCTTCTGTCTTGATTTCCGAACGAATGCGATAACGCATTCCTTTGTGACTGCCGGTATAAGTACCTTTTTCATAATGCTTTAATTTATCCTGGGAAATAATTTCAATTTCTTTCATCATTGTTTAACCAATACAATTCCGCAGAATCACCATCCTCCAGACGGTCAAAATAAGTGCAGTCCCTTCCGTTGATTTTTGTAATCAGTTTATCTCCTCCCAGTTGACTGGTATCAAAGGGATAAAAATCAAATATATCTACAAACGTGTAATTTTCTTTATTTTTTAATTCCACCGGCGTATCATTTACCAGAATATGAATACTATTTCCTTCCTGGATTTCCTCTTTTATTTCCTCTTCGCTTTCTTTTACCTCTTCTTCTTCCCAGTTTTCTGTCTCTTCTTCCTCATGGTCTAATTCCATAATCTCAATCTGACAATTTTCATATACTGCTTCCTCTAATGCAGCTTTTCGTCCATTTATCCTGAGACAATACTGTTCCGGCAAAAGATCCAGATATTCCATTAATATCCGAACGGTATTGTACGAAGGAATGGAAATATCATCATTTTCCTGAATCTCATAGGAGCCGGTTACCAATTTTCCATTTACCGTTGCCACTTTCGGACAACGCATTTCTTTGCCATCTATCATAAATTTTAATTCTTCCCGGTATTCCCGCAGCTGACTAAGCTGAGCCTTTGCCGGCATTCCCGCAGTAGATGCTTTGATTTCAATTACATCATTTGCCTGAATGTTCGAATGAAGATCCGCAGGCCGGCCATTGATGGTAATGACAGCTGCTTCTCCTCTTTCGCCTCGAATCATGCGCGTGACTCCATTGACTGTAAATACCAGTTCTTTTCCGCGTTTGGCAAACAAATCTTCGTTTGGAAATCCGGTATGTACGGCGGCATCCACTACCGATAAATGTCCATTATCATATAGTTTAATACGAACCTCATTCATCTGTACAAAAATAAAATTATTTTTCTGTGCAAAATGATTGGTACAGATTCCGATTGGGGTGACAACCAGTGGATCTTTCTCTACTCCCTCCACATCAAAATCAACATTGCCAAGGACTTCTTTTCCTCTCAATGCAACTCTTTGTCTGGAAATTCCAAGATAATCTGCCAGTTTATCTGTAAATCCGGTGACTTTTCCACCGCCGCCCACTACAAATACGGCACTGACGGATTTTCCGCCATTTAACTCCACAATTTTATCTGCAATTTCTTTCGTAATACGATCTTCCGCGTCAGCAAATAAAGAACGTACTTTTTCCGGGGAGATGGTCTGTTCCAGACCCATAATATCCACATAATGAATTTCTTCCTCCTGCAATGCCGCACGTTTGATTTCCTCAGCCACCTTAAATTCTACCAGACATTCATGGACAATCGTTTCCGTCAGTTCATCTCCTGCATAGGGAATCATGCCGTAGGCAATAATACTTCCATCTTTTGTAATACAGATATCACTTGTTCCGGCTCCCACATCAACCAATGCAATATTTAACAGACGGTATTGTTCCGGAATGGCCACATTCATGGCTGCAATTGGCTCCAGAGTCAGACTTGCAACTTCCAGATTGGCCAGCTCCACCGCAGCATATAGTCCGTCCACCACATCATTTGGCAAAAATGTACCAAGCACATCCGCACCAATTTTCTTTGCCCGATGCCCTTCCAAATTCTGAATTTCATAATCATTCATATAATATTTTACTACTGTGTAACCAACACAGTAAAAGGACATCTGATTTTCTTCCGAGCGAATAATTTCATATGCCTTCTCAATTCCAAGGGAATCAAGAGAATATACATCATCACTGTTGATTGGCAGTTCTTCATCATGTTCCATCTCAACATGTACCGTTACCGTCTTCAGCACCCGTCCTGCGGCAGCAATACACACTTTGGTCAGCTTCCTTCCGCCCAGCTGACGTTCCAGTTCATGACATACCCATCCAATGGTCTCTCCCACCTTCTGGATATCATGAATTTGTCCGTCCTGCATGGCTCTTGTTTCATGCTCTTTTACAGAATGTGCAATGACATGAAATCGATCCATCTCCATATATCCCACAGTGCCAACTACACTGCGGGTTCCAATATCCAAGCCAAAAATAAGCTGATCCAATGCCTTATTTATTCCCTCCATAATATTCCTCCGAATCATAGGAACCAAAAATCTGTTGTATTTGTTTGCATGTATCTTCTTCACTACCGCTGTTATCAATCACCGTTTTGCACAGACGGCGGAATTCTTCATCTGATTTCTGATTCTTCATAATATTCCTTGTTTTTTCTTCCGTATATCCCCGACTTCCGGCAAGCCGTTGAATGCGAACAGAGTCTTCTGTATAAATATACCATACATCATCACATAGTTCATCATAATGTTCTTCCAAAAGCAATGCTGATTCTATTACGATGACAGGCTTTTGTTTCTTGTTCTGTAAATCCAGAATCATTTCCTTTACCAGTTTCTTTACTGCCGGATGGACAATCTGGTTGAGTTTTTCCAATTTCTCTCTGTCCCGAAACACAATATCACCCAGCTTCTTCCGGTCTATCCTTCCGTCAGGCAGCATGATATCTCTGCCAAATTCCAGAAGAATTCGCTGATATGCTTCCTGTCCCGGCTCCATCACCTGATGTCCTGCCTTATCTGTCTCAATGAGAGCGCATCCAAATTTCTCTGCTAAAATATGGAGAACCGTGGATTTTCCACAGCCTACTCCTCCGGTAATTCCTATAATCATTGTTTCTTAATGAGCCTCCAGCCAGTTTGAACCACATTCAATTCCCACTTCCAGCTTCACAGCCAAATCTGCCGCATTGGACATTTCTTCAAATACAAGTTTTTTCACCTGTTCCACTTCATCCTCAGCTGTTTCAATCAAAATTTCATCATGAACCTGAAGAATCAAACGTGATGTTAAATGTTCTTTCTGTAATCTATTGTATACATGAATCATGGCAAGTTTCATAATATCTGCCGCCGTTCCCTGCACAGCGGAATTCATGGCCGCACGTTCTCCAAAGGAGCGCTGCATGAAATTGGAAGATTTCAGTTCCGGAATAGGTCTTCTTCTTCCATATATGGTAACCGTGTAACCATCACGCTTTGCCTCTTCCACGGTACGGTCAAGAAATTCTTTCACCTTCGGGTAAGTTTCAAAATACTGTTTGATATATTCTCCCGCTTCCTTTCTGCCGATACTCAAATCCTGGCTCAGACCAAAAGAGCTGATGCCGTAGACAATTCCAAAATTAACTGCCTTTGCATTACGTCTTAACTGAGGTGTTACTTCCTCCAAAGGAACATGGAACACTTTGGAAGCTGTAATTTTGTGAATATCCTGCTCACTGTTATATGCTTCAATCAAATGTTCGTCCCCGGACATATGGGCAAGGATACGAAGTTCGATTTGGGAATAATCTGCATCCACAAACTGATAACCGGGCTTTGGGATAAATACCTCTCTGATTTTCCGTCCCATTTCCATACGAATTGGAATATTTTGCAGATTCGGATCGGTACTGCTGATTCTTCCCGTGGCTGTAATGGTCTGATTAAAGGTTCCATGGATTCTTCCGTCATAATCGATATAATTCCGCAGTCCATCGGCATAGGTGGACTTTAATTTGGTCAGCTGGCGATATTCCAACACTTTATGAACCACCGGCGTATCTGCCGCCAGTTTTTCAAGCACTTCTGCACTGGTAGAATATCCGGTTTTTGTTTTTTTCCCGCCTTTTAATCCCATTTTTTCAAAAAGAACCACACCCAGCTGCTTTGGAGAATTAATATTAAATTCTTCCCCTGTTTCTGCATAAATTTCCTGTTCCAGTTTAGAGATTCCCACGGACAATTCTTCGCTGTATTGTTTCAATGCCAGCTCATTGATAAGAACCCCTTCTTTTTCCATGCTATCCAGAACGTAAATCAGAGGGTATTCTATTTTCTCATATAATTCTTCCATTCCGGTTGTTTCTAAATGCTCTTTCAGGACAGGTCCTGCCTTTGCGGCAACAGACGCCTGGAATGCCAGAATCTTTTTACAAGTCTCCCAATCAGAAAAATAAACTTGTTCCAATGCGGTCTTTCCCCGCAGTTCCACCTCTGATTCCAGCTGAATTCCAAAATAATGATTCATAACATAGTCATAACCATAGCCATCCTGAAGAGGATTAAGCAAATATGCGCAGACCATGCAATCATAGAGCATCCCATCTTCCTTTTTCATGGACAGGTATTTCAGTTTCTGTTTCAAATCAAAGAGACAAATCATTTTTCCGGTATTTTGCAGCCACGGCAGCAGTTCTTTCAAAGAATCTTTGGATATCTGTTCGCTTTCCTTTGCCATCCATACCTGCCGGTCTGTTGCAATGCAGACGCACCCGGTCATCATAGTATCTGCAAAAACATCGGCATATCCGATTGTCTGAATCTCGTCATCTTTCAAAACAGATGCTTTCCACTGCTCCAGTTCTTCTTCCGATTCTATGACAGTCAGATGCTTCAGCGGTTCAAACTCCGCAGCAGTTTCTGCAATATCTCCCGAAAAACGCCTGGTCATGGACTGAAATCCCAGCATTTTAATCTGTTTATAAGATTCCGGATTATACATATCAGCAAGAGAATAGGCAGAAAAATCCACCTCCAGAGGCACGTCCACACAAATAGTTGCAAGTGTTTTACTAATCTTTGCAGATTCTTCGCCCTCCCGCAATAAATTCTGGATTCTTGGCGGTTTTACCTCATCAATATGAGCATAAATTTCTTCAATCGAACCAAATTCCTGAAGGAGTTTTCCGGCAGTTTTTTCTCCGATTCCCTTTACTCCCGGAATGTTATCAGCAGTATCACCCATCAGTCCTTTCATATCAATAAAGGTTTTTGGATTGACGCCATATAATGCCTGTACATCTGCGGCATAATAATTTTCAATTTCCGTACCGCCCTGCTTCGTCTTCGGTATACTGATTAACACAGTATCTGTGGCAAGCTGTAATAAATCCCTGTCTCCTGACACAATGACCACGTCATAGCCCTGGTTCTCTCCCTTCTTTGCCATGGTACCAAGAATATCATCCGCCTCATAACCTTCCATTGTTAAAATGGGAATATGCATGGATGTTAACACATTCCGAATCAGGGGTACCTGCTCATGAAGTTCTGCCGGCATAGGTTTTCTTGTTCCTTTATAGCCCTCGAACATATTATGACGGAATGTGGGAGCTTTTAAATCAAATGCCACCAACAGCTTATCCGGTTTCTCCTCCTCTAAAATTTTAAACATAATATTCAAAAAACCATAGACCGCATTGGTATGCTGACCCGCGGCATTGGTCAAATCAGGCACACCAAAAAACGCTCTGGTGAGTATACTGTGACCATCTATTAATACAATTTTTTCTCTGGACATTCGTCACACCGAACCCTTTCTCGCAGATTATTTCAAAACAATAAAAAAGATAAAATAAATAGCGGTTAAAAACACCAGACTTTCCGATACAGAAATCAGAACATATTGAAAAATTCTTTTCTGATAAAAACGTTTTTTTCGCCGAATTTCTTCTTCGATATGCCGGTTCAGTGCATGCGCAAGATGAAAGGAGGTATCATTCTGATCTTTCATAAGATATGCCATAAGAAACTTTATCTCCAATTCTTCCCGACATTCCGGACAGGATTTGTAATGCTCCAAAAAACTGTCCAGACAGGCACAATCTATTTTTTTCTCTATAAACGATTTCATATGTTTATCAAATTCCTGACAATTCATCTTCCGGCCGCCTCCCCAGCTCGTTCTTATTGTTTCATTTAATATATTATTATACACTATTTAAGGAATGAAACCAAGTGGAAAATCTCTTTTTTCAACTTTTTATAAGCAAAAAAAGAAATGGATAAACCGTAACGATTTATCCATTTCTTCGGGTTGGGCTGATTTGTAATTCAAATCATAGTGCGGAAAAAGGGACTTGAACCCTCACGACGTTGCCATCACTAGATCCTTAGTCTAGCCTGTCTGCCAGTTCCAGCATTTCCGCATCTTACGTCTTTCGACAACTCTGATATAATATCAGATATTCATTTGTTTGTCAACTACTTTTTCATAGTTGAATGCGGAAAAAGGGACTTGAACCCTCACGATGTTGCCATCACTAGATCCTTAGTCTAGCCTGTCTGCCAGTTCCAGCATTTCCGCATTTTGAGTTGCTTTTCATTAGCAACTCAATTATGATATCAAATTATTTTCGTTCTGTCAACCATTTTTTGTCATTTATTAAAAGTATATAATTTCTCATAAATTCCATGCTTCTCCAACAACTCCTCATGGGTGCCGGATTCTGCAATTCCATTTTCCGTCAGCACAAGAATTTTCTGTGCGTTTCGGATGGTGGAGAGTCTGTGGGCAATTACAAAAGTTGTCCTGTTTGCAGCCAGTTTCTCCAGAGAATCCTGTACTACCTTCTCGCTTTCATTGTCCAGCGCCGAAGTGGCTTCGTCAAAAATCAAAATCGGCGGATTTTTCAAAAATACTCTTGCAATGGATAATCGCTGTTTCTGTCCTCCGGAAAGCTTCATACCCCGCTGTCCGATATCCGTATCGTATCCATATGGCAGCTGCATGATGAATTCATGGGCATTTGCATTTTTTGCCGCACGAATGACTTCTTCTCTTGTAGCACCCGGCTTACCATAACTGATATTTTCAAAAATAGTTCCGGCAAAGAGATAAACATCCTGCTGTACAATTCCAATCTGATCCCGAAGGCTCTTCAGTCGGATATCCCGCACGTCAATTCCGTCAATCTTTACAGATCCGGAAGTTACATCATAGAATCTTGGAATCAGGGAGCATAAAGTTGTCTTTCCTGCACCGGAAGACCCAACCAAAGCCATATAGGACCCCGCTTCCACATTGAGATTTACATGGTTTAACACCTGAGAACCGGAATCTTTATAACCAAAAGACACATCTTCAAAGGTAATATCGCCTTTTACATTGGTTAATTCCACTGCATCTTCTTTATCCCTGATATCCGGCATAATATTCATAATCTCCTGAAAACGCTCAAATCCGGTATATCCGCTCTGAAACTGTTCCGTAAAATTAATCAGAGTACGGATTGGATCCGTAAAAATACTGATATATAACAGGAAGGTCACAAAGTCTGACACGGACACCAGTCCCTTTGTAATAAAAATCGTTCCGGCAATAATGACCAGCACCTGTATCATGGTGGTAAAAGTATTTAAACCTGCATTATAACCACCCATGTATTGATAGCTGTCTTTTTTCGCATCCAGAAATCCATCATTTCCAACCTGGAACTTTCCTTCCTCAATCTCTTCATTTGCAAAGGATTTTACCACCCGGATACCTGCCAGATTATCCTCTATCTGTCCATTGATTTCTGCAATCTTCACCCTGTTTCTGGCAAATGCCCGCTTCATTTTTTTATTAAAGAAATAGGCATATACAAACATAAACGGAACCAGAATAAAGGCTGCCACACTAAGCAACGGACTGATGGACATTAAAATAATGAATGCACCAATAATTTTAATCAGTGAAATTGCCAGATTCTCCGGACCATGATGCATGAGTTCCGTAATATCAAACAAATCCGTGGTGATTCTGGACATGAGCTGTCCTGTCTTCTGGTCATCATAATAGGAAAAAGATAATTTCTGAAAATGAGAAAAAATCTCTGCTCTCATATCATATTCCATCTTTGCTCCCATCACATGACCGTAATTGGAAATATAATAATTACTGTAACAATATAACGCTACCATGGCCAGCATGATAAGTCCCAGCCAAAATATGGTATGCATCGCCCGGTCAGCATCCATGTAAATAACCGTAGAGGTCACATACCGGATAATCAATGGAAGAGCCAAAGTTACGGCTGCTGACAGAAAGGCGAAAATCATATCAATTACAAAAGTCCTCATATAAGGCCTGTAATAGGAAATCATCTTCTTTAAATTTTTACGCATTGTCTTACTCCTTTAGTCAGTTTTTAAAGTGATTCACTTTTATCCACTATCTTACATCATTTTTCCATCTTTTTCAATCTGATTTCTAAGGAACAGCCAATGCGTAAAAACAACAAATTAAGATGAAAAGAATTTTTTATCTGTTTCTGATTGCGTCAATTGGCTTTTTGGATGCAATTTTCTTTACCGGCAGGAAACTTGCCACTGCAGCCACTGCAATACTTACGACAAAGAGCAACAGAATCTGACGTGGTCCAAAGTTCAGTACCGTAATCAATACACCAAGATTGTCACGAATAACTGTATTAATCACCGTGGTTGCAATAAATACTCCTGTTGCAGACAACACGAAGTTAATCATGGCAATGATAAAACTTTCTGAGAAGAAGATGCGGAATACATCATTGCTTCTGGAACCAATGGCACGAAGGATACCGATTTCCTGTTTCTTATGTGAAATACTGGTTCCAATAAAGTTTGCCAGCATCAGGGATGCGAATAAGGCAAATCCGATACCAATGTATAAGAAAATCTTAGACATTGCTTTTAATACCGTATGAATGGTATCAAGCTCATAGGTAACTGCATTCTGCAACTGGAACTGCTCATCTGTACCTTCCTGATAGCAGAAGGATACCATATGTTCAATGTCTGCTTTTTCTGTCGGCATTGGTCCAATTACAAAATCATATTCTCCCTTTTCACGGGTAATGCAGCGGTTGAATTCTTTCTCATTTACAATCACAGTGGAACCATACTGGTAATTATTTTCGTTAATTTCCAATACACCTACCACTTTATATCCATCTTCTGTGGTGTAGTCATTTGTATTCTCCGGTACAAATCCCATTTCCAGATTGGCATTTTTCAGTGTATCCAGCATTTCCTGGGAATAATTTTCTGTACCTCCATTTTCAGAATACATCATAATAATGTCGCTGGTTACAATGATTTCTTTGTCTCCAAGTGTTGTTTTTTCACCATCCAGCCAGGTAATCTTCTGAGAGGAAACATCCTTCAGCTGTGCCATATATTCCGGATCAATGTTCATATCTGTATTGATTCCATAATAGTTTACATAATTGGTATTCAACGGATAAATAGAAGGCTCTTTTTCAATTAAGTTCTGTACATAGCCTTCCCCTGTCATCATTACAGATGCAAGACTGGAGGACTGTGCGTAAGCAAACTCATTCATCAAAGCAAAATCTACCAGCTGATCTGTAGTACTGGTGCGTTCCTTTTTTTCCGTCAGAGACTGGTAACGTTCCATATCAAAATTAGTATCTACAATGCCTGTAATGGTGTAAGTCTTATTGGCTGTCTGAATTTTTTTCCCAACCATATCTGCTGCGGAAGCAATGGTCTGATATACTGGCTTACCGTTGGAATCGGTTGTTCCATCGGTATATTTTCCTTTTATAAATGTTTCACAGAGATAACTGCTGATGGCAATTTCATCCTTGCTTCCATCTGGAAGAGTTCCTGCCACAAGCTTATAACCAAATTCATCCAGAGTCTTTTGTGTAATTTCTGCTATTCCCACAAAATTTTTGGCATAAATATTATAATCTGTTTCTGTAAATGTGGTTTCACTATCATAATTATAGAAACTCAG
>CALWLV010000179.1 GCA_944381595.1 uncultured Roseburia sp. | reverse complement strand
AAAGGGTTCCTTTGTTTGCTTGAAACAACAGTCCCGCATAAAATTCAACTGTTCCAGATGAGACCGGCAGAATGCGAAATCAGGGTACACCTTTCGGAAACGGTCACAGGTAATCCCATAAATGCGGAATAAATCCCTAATGCAGCTGCAATGGATATACGTTCTCCAGTAATGAATACACCAGAGAATCAGAAGCAGAATCACAGGGAAGACCAGGATGGTGGAGAAGGAGGAAGGCAAACCGTCAGATACCTTCTTGTTTTCAGCTTTTGACCAATCCGAATGGTTTGAATTTGAAAAGTTCAGAAGTGTCTTTTCGGAACGGTCGAACAATGCTGAAATGGAGCTCCATAAATTGTTGGCAGCTTTGGGCGATGCTTCATTGGATGGGGGAGTAAATTCTGCCACGCGCCACCCAAATTGACTGTCGAAATATTCCACCCATGCATGAGCCTGGGAGTCATTGATTTCGCAGCGTAAGACGTCAGTGGTTCCAAGTTCATTGTATCCCTGATGGTAATCTTCGTATTTTTTATTTTCCAAAATCGTACCATTTTCCATATCCTGGGGCTGAAGTGCATAACCCTCCACATAGCGTGCCGGAATACCACAGGTACGAAGGAGAAGAACTGCAGATGAGGCAAAATGGGCACAGAATCCTTTTTTTGATTTTGTCAGGAAATAATTGACATAATCTTCTTTGTACGGTGTCTTTCCCGGTGTCATTGTATAAGTATATTCTCTTGCAAACAATTCCTGAATCTGTGTCAGAACCTCCTCCTGGGAGCCCCCAAGTCCTTTTTCTTTGCAAAATTCTTTTAGAATTTCTTCATTGGCATCAGGAACTGACAGATAAAAATCTTCTTCCATATCAGTGAGGCTGGTATGGCCAATCGGAGAGTGATAGGGATAGACAATGTAGTTGCTATAGGAATCGGAAATCCCAATGCTGCCTTCACTTGAATAATATGGTACATAGGTATAATTTGTCAGGGCATCGGTATTCCGGATGCGAATCAGTTCCCGGGAAGCATAGGGATAGGATTGTTCAAACTCGGATTGAAGTAAATTTGCTTCGTTGGAAAGAGTTGTATTTGGAACAAAGGATGCTGCCTGCATTTTCAGTTCCTGTGCACCAACCCAATGCCATCGATCATACACCAAACCCACAAAACCGCGAAGATAAAGGGTTTCATTTTGAGAAGGAACAAATTCTACAATCAAATCGGTCTGATAATCGGGCCGGATGGAGTAGATTCCTCCAAGTAAGCCTCCGGACATTCCCCCTGACGCCTCATAATTATTAAAGAAACCACTGAGGCCAAATTGCAGAAATGTACTGACGGTGTCAAAAGAAGCTGTCTTTGCGGAAGTATCTTCGTGCTTCTCCTGATATACGGAATCAGGAAAAAACAGGGAGAAAAGAAGAATCAGCAAAGCACAGAATCCTCCGGTGTAGCAAAACAGCAGCAGACGTACTTTGGTAAAACGGGGACCGGGTTCCACTGCCTCGTTTTTGTCTGTAAAACGAAGCATAAAGACCAGAAGGTAACTGGAGCAAAGTAAAATAATCCAAATCAGAGAAGGTTCTTTGTGTATAAAAATCGGTATCATCAACAGAGGAAAGGTACAAAGAAGACTGGTTATGGTTCCTTTTTTTCGTACAAGCGAGGAGGTAAGTGGAAGGAGTAAGAACATTCCTATAAAAATAGCCAAAAGTGTTACCGCATCTTCGGTCCGGGTCAGCATCACCTGGTATTGCTGATTAGTATCCACTTCCAAATAAGAAGAGATATCCCGGATGACCTGATTTGCGATGTAATACCATCCCGTATTGATATAACGTCCATAAGAGGCGACACCGAAAAAATACATACAGAAGTAGATGCAGTATCCGCATACCCGTAACAGACTTTTTTGAACTGCAATCAATCCCAGATAAAGGGAAGAACAGAACAGACATGTCATAACAAGAATCAAATCACAGGATATATCAAAGGCGGAAAGAAATCCACATAAGCTGCTTGTAACAAGGAAAAATGACAAAAGTACTGCCGGGAATATTTCCATTAATATTTGTTCTATTTTAGAAATAAATCGCTTCATCAAATTCAAATTCTCCGTTTTCGTTTATTAAAATCATAGGAAGAGAAGTATCTCCCGGCAACAAATGCAGCTGCGTATATGTCTCGGCACATAAAATAGAAGAGAAACAGTCCTGTAATTCATCCATGGTAGTTGGTGTTTGAAACTCCTGTGTCTGTTCTGTCATATTCCACCATGTAATGGTGGGGAACTGACCGGAGGAAATACAGAAATACGCCAGAGAATATGCCTGATCCAGAATTTTATTGATAATATGTTCCGGATTATCGAATAGCTCAATTCCTATGATAAGGCTGTGCTCTGTGGCCTCTGACAGCTCTTTTACCATTAAAGAGTCTTTTTTCGCAGTTAATTTCCAGTGAATGAGATTTAAACGGTCTCCGGGAAGATAGTCTCGAATCTGGGATATATCATCTGCGTTCATCTGCCTGAAAGGAATCATCTGCTGGCCGGTATATTCCTGATTCTGAGGAAATACCTGCAGATGCCCGGTGGCGTGAATTGTCCGTTTTAAGGTAATCAATCCAAAATAATCACTGAGAGTCAAAGAAGAAAGGGTTACTTTCACCATTCCACAGACACTTGCATCAGGGGTGTGAGAAAAGAAGAACTTCTGCCGGGGAAAGAGGATGATGTTTCTTTCCCGGTCCGTTTCCATTTGGTGAGCAAAGATATTTTCCTCTTTTATGACAACCTTCAGCTGTATGATGGGAAAGGGCATTTTGTTTCTCAGCGGAAAGTGTAAAGCCACGTGCTGCCCTCGTATGGTGTTCATCAATACTGACTGTTGCGGAATGTATAGCTTCTTTAATGAAGTATATGCGATTCCAATGGAACAGACAGGGACAATGATCAACAGAGTCAGGAGAATTCGTGTGAAGTAACTGTGAAAGTAAAAATTGGCGGCAGCTACTGCACATAATAGAAGAAATAAATGCAGGCAGGGAAATAGATTTATTTTTCTTTTCATGAGCCGGATGTAGTAACGGGAAGCGGAATATGAGAACTCATAGTTTCCAGCACTTCCATGGCAGTCATTCTGTTTGCTCGTGCCAGTGAACTTAATTTGACCCGATGTCCAAAAACTTCCGGAAGCACATAAGTAATGTCTTTCGGGGTGACATAATCCCTGCCTGCCATATATGCCATGGCTTTTGCCATGTTAAGGAGTGCGAGAGAAGCTCTTGGACTTGCACCAAATGAAAAAAATTCATGTTTTCTTGTTTCTTCTGTCAATGTAACAATATAATCGTAGATGG
>CALWLV010000178.1 GCA_944381595.1 uncultured Roseburia sp. | reverse complement strand
TCAGCTTCTGTAAACCCGACTTGCACCTTATCTTCGTTTATCACCATTGGTCGTTTTACCAACATCCCATTTATGGCAAGAAGTTTTAACTGTTCCACTTCGCTCATTAAGAAAAGCTTATTCTTTAACTGCATTTCTTTATAAACCAATCCACTGGTATTAAAAAACTTTTTAAGCGATAGACCGCTCTTTATACCATACCTTTAATTCGTCATAAGTCGGATTTTCTTCTGCAATATGACGCTCTGTATATTCTATATTGTGTTCATCCAACCATTTCTTAGCTTTCTGGCAGGTCGAATATTTTGGATAACATAAAAATAACATTGTTTTCTCCACCTCTCTAAAATTACCCTCTAATTTCCGTTGCTTTTTCCGTCGTCTTTTTAACGACGAATTATTATATCATTCTAGTGCACAACCCATTTCCCATTACGGCTAAATCCCACAAACTCTGCTATATGCTCTTCACGCATAGCAGATAATTCCTTTTTCAAAGCATACATAGAAACACCTAGTTTTTGCGAAATTTCTTTTTTTGTGATATGAGGATTTGTCTTTATCAGCGTTAAAATCTGTTCACGCAAACTCATCTTTTTCGATTCATTATCCATTGTTTCAGTTGGGGTTGATTTTGGGGTTGATTTTGGGGTTGACTCACTTTCTTCATCCCCTTCCGCAATAAATGCTTCATGAATAAACAACCTCGTTATAAAATAACTTCTGTCATCATCCGTCTCAAATTCAGGTCTTGGTGAACCATTCGCCTCCAGTGCATTCAATATTTTCTTAAATCCTGTATTTCTTCCCTCTGTCAAATGCAATTTTTTTATGTTTGTTGGAATTGCCACGATTACTCCTCCTTCTATGATTAATTTAATTTTCCAATGCCTCTATTGTTTCATAAAGAGTGGTATTCTCTTCCACCATATATGCATATATTTTTCTAATACGATAAAACAGTTCTGCGCGATAAATCTTGAATTCTGTACTCTGCCCAAACCAATGCAATACGTCAAAAACCGACTTGGAGGTATTCTCCTTACACACCACTTCTATAAGCTGTCCTAAATCTTTATGTTTGCTTATTCTGCTAAAATCCGATTTTCCTTTCTTAAATTATTAATATATGACCCTAATTCTGCCTGTATACCATTAATCACGGATTTTAATGACTCTAATAACACAAGAGCCTTTTTTTTCATTTTGTTCTGCTTCAATGCCAGCAATGATAGTTTCTGTTTCAACCAGATCTTTCACCTCATCGCACTGAAAAAAACCTCCATTGTGCTGAGAAAACGATTTTTGTTTGTTAGGAAAAGCAGACAAATATACTATTCTCTCATAGTTCTTTATTCTGTATGCAAATCTCCCATTATTCCATTGAGTAGAATTCAATATTGTCATGCACCCAGGAACATTTGCAATATTGATTGTCACATTGTTCCCATCAAGCACTGTTATAATTTTCTTCCTAAGGTTATCAAGCAACAAACCGAGAGCTCTATTTGTTTTCTCCCATCTCCGTGGCTTAGTCAACAGAGATATAACTTTAAAGCTAAACGAATTCCAATTTACTATCTTGTCACCTTTAACCAAATAAAAAATACCTTGGAGTGGATCACCAAAAACTCTTATTGGAAATAAATTTTCAAGCTCCATAAAAATCGCATGCTGTGATTCTGTACAATCCTGATATTCATCAATAAATAACCCCGAATATGTCTGCCTTAACACTTCTTTTGCCCATGTATAAGAAAAAATCTTTTTTGTTCCTTTATAGATTGCCAAATAGTCTATTTCACTGATTTTATCAGGGATCTGCACTTTCGCAGTTACCGGATATGCTTTACACCATTTCATGCAAAATGAAGCAATCGTATCTATCTTAAATTTCTCATTCCTAATCTGCTTCTTTCTCATTCTGTCTCGTAGTGCAGCAACTCCAACCCTCGTATGTGTTAAAATTAGTTGCTTTTCAGAACAAGAATTCACAGCATCGGCTATCTCTTCAGTTTTTCCATAACCCGCAGGTGCAATTATGCCTACCATAGATTCATTTAGATATTCTCGTATCGTCTCCATAATTTATCCATTTAACAATTGCATTTATTGTTTTTGCCTCTTCTTCCTCTGGTGATATATTTTTCCAATTTTCAAATAATGCTTTCCCTAGTGCCTCGCCTCCGGCGACACGTTTAAAAAATTCCTTCTTGCTGCAAATCTTTGCTACTTCCGATAAATCTGTATCTTTCAGATCATCTTTGAATGAATACTTTTCTGTTGCATACCCCTGCTTAATCAGTTCATCCCATGTAGCATCTTTCTTTTCAGAATCCCATAAAAGCAGTTCTCCAAGCGATTCTTTTGAAAGCAATGGTAGCAAAGCTGTCTCAATACACTTTCCCTCATCCCAAGAAAAGATAGGAATGTCTTTTAATGATAATGATTCCTTCTTTTCTTTATCCTCAGGACGATCATTATCAACCAGCACGGCAACATCAAATCCTAAGTCAGAAAATCTTTCTGCAACAGCTAATGCCTCTGCACCGCCTTTTCCATCGGCATAAGAGACACATCTACTTGCCATATAATATTCTTCCTTTGCCTGAAGATTTTCATCCAGCGAACGAATAAAACCAACTTCAGTTATTCCTTCACATACCAGGATTCTTGGAGTTAAAAACGCATCCGGAATTCTTCTCAGCATTCCCTGCATTCTTGAATTAAGTACTGCATCCCCATTAGCAATGACTTGGAATGAAGTAATTCCATCAAGCGGCGTCTCATCCATCATTAGGAATCATCGCTTTAGAAGCTCCCGATGGAAGTAATCATACATGGGCTGCATATATTCCTGCCCGGCTGTAATAATCCAGTGAGTCATGGAAGTTCTGCCTATGGGTGCGGACATCTGCAGGAAATCCTGTTCCTGTCTGTATAACGGAATGTATAACCCGTACTTCCTGTAAAGAATATATGCAAGAAGTATCAAAAAGACTCAATTGTCCGTAGATATCGTCTGTACGTCGCTCACTGGAGGAACCAAACATCTTTTGACGGAACCATGCAAGTTCAGCCTTTAAGTTATCGTTCTCGGACTGCTGTCTGGCAATGGTATCATTCAGATCTTTGATTGTCATATTCAGTTGTGCAATTATGTCTTTCAACTCAGAAAGCTGAATATCTTTGCTGCTTCTTGCCATGACTTTTTCTCCTTCATTTGGTGGTTTTATTATACCACAAAAGAGGCAAGAAATCCAGTAAAATCAATGGTTTCAGGAAGTTTTTAATGCCTTTGGCTGTTCGATATCAAGGCCTGACATAAACCAGTCAAACTGTTGCCAGGTGATTGCTTTTACCTCGGATTTATTCCCTGGCCAGCGGTACCTGCCCTGAACAACATCCAGTTTTTTATAGAGCAAAACAACCCCGTCCGGTTCGCGGAGAAGTACTTTGATTCTATCACAACGCTTCCCGCAAAACATGTAGATGGAGTGGCTGTCTGGTTCTTCTTTCAACAGATCTATCACAATGGCACAGAGGCCATCGATGGACTTTCTCATGTCCGTGTATCCGGTCACGATATAAATGTTGGTTGCAAGTGAAATATCACCAGGCATGGTTCATCCCTCCAATCAGACGGAGTGTATTCTGTATCAGCTGTTCGTCAGCACCATTAAAAAGGCGAAGAGTAATTCCTCCAACAAGAAGTTCCGCAGCAATAGATGGTTTTTCCGGAGAAACAGACCGGCTAACCTTTTGCTCTATTACATGACCAGGTTGCCCTTCCCGGACCAGACCCAGTTTTACAACTTCCTGCCTGTTTGGCATGGCATTGGACTTTACAGCTGATTCAGGGAAGGCATATCCTGCTTTACATAGTTTACCCAGTCGTAGAAATTTCCGGGATAGACACCGTTCTGCTTACACCACTGGTAGTCAGAGAGACCGCTTTGACGGAACTCCATAATCAGACGAATCTGCTCGTCTTTACAAACACGTTTACCCATAATGATTGCGCTCCTTTGAAATAGAGTGAAATGTTAGCATTTCCTATCAATCATTATAGACGGAAAATGGGAATATGAAAATCTACCCTAAAATTAGGCGCTTACAATATACAAAAATTTTTCTATTGAAATTACACAAAAATTCTGCCAATAATACCAATAATACCAACAATAAATTCAACAACAATAGTTAAATGGCGTAAATTGAGACATATAAAAACTGCCACCAGATTTTTATCTGGTAGCAGTTTACACATTTCTAAATATTGAGGTTACATTTTTGGTTACGTTTCAATTTCCGTGCCCGCAAACCCTTGTATTTACGCTGTTTAGAGTGCAGTTGACGGGACTTGAACCCGAACCCACGTAATGTGGACTAGAACCTGAATCTAGCGCGTATGCCAATTCCGCCACAACTGCATTTTTATTTTCTGTGCCTCAGCACTTTATTTAGTATAGCACAAACATTTTAAAAATGCAAGCACTTTTTAACTTTTTTTAACTTTTTATTTATCCGGCAGGAATACAGGCTTCCCACCGGTAAAAATCAAAAGAAAATTAAGCTAATTTGCTCTTTGCTGTTTCAGCAAGCTTTGCAAATCCTGCAGCATCATTCACTGCCATCTCTGCTAACATCTTTCTGTTCATCTCGATTCCAGCAAGTTTTAATCCATACATAAATCTGCTGTAAGAAAGTCCGTTCATTCTTGCTGCTGCGTTAATACGAGCAATCCATAATCTTCTGAACTGTCTCTTTCTCTCTTTTCTTCCTGAATAAGATGTTGCTAATGCTCTCATTACTGACTGCTTTGCAACTCTGTACTGTTTGGATCTGGCTCCTCTATATCCTTTTGCGAGCTTTAATACTCTCTTATGCTTCTTCTTTGCGTTTAATCCGCCTTTAACTCTTGCCATTTTACTTTCCTCCTAATATCTATCTGAATCTTATAAGTATGGTAAAATCTTCTTCATAGACTTTACATTTGTTGCATCAGTCATTGTAGCCTGTCTTAAGTTTCTCTTTCTCTTTGTAGACTTCTTTGTCAGAATGTGGCTCTTGTAAGCCTTCATTCTCTTTAACTTTCCTGTACCTGTCTTTTTAAAACGCTTTGCAGCGGCTCTGTTTGTCTTTAACTTTGGCATTGTTTGTTCCTCCTTAAACTTACTATCCTGTACTTTATTGTATCAGTTTGTTTTATTTTAACTATTTCTTTTCAGTTAAAACCATCATCATGCTTTTGCCTTCTAATTTAGCAGGTTTCTCAACTACAGCAATCTCTGAAAGCATTTCAGCGAAATCGTCCAGAATATGTTTGCTGCTCTGCATATGTGCCATTTCTCTTCCACGGAATCTCAAAGTAACCTTCACCTTATTTCCCTTGGTGATGAACTTTCTTGCCATATTGATTTTGGTATTCAAATCATTGCTATCAATATTGGGTGACAGACGTACTTCCTTGATTTCGACTGTCTTCTGTTTCTTCTTGGCTTCTTTTTCCTTACGGGCTAATTCATAACGATATTTTCCGTAATCGATAATTTTGCATACCGGTGGTTTTGCAGTTGGTGCAATCTTCACCAGATCCAAATCCGCTTCTCTTGCAATTTTCAGAGCATCTCTGGCACTGACGATTCCAAGCTGCTCTCCATTTTCTCCAATCAAACGAATTTCCTTGTCTCTAATTTGTTCGTTAATCATTAAATCGCTAATAGTTCGGCACCTCCAATTATATAAACATTAAAAAAGTGGATAGCATAACTATCCACTTATCTCGATACATAAACCAACTATGATTTCTATAATTGAACACCAAACGCCCGATTGCTTTTGGGTGAGAGTGGATAACTCTGCTTTATTTTTTCAAACCTTAGCTAGAATATCATAATTTATTCTGTATGTCAATCACTTTTTTTATTTTTTAGCACTTACAGGTAAAAGTTCCACATTCTGTGTCGTAACACTCGCAGGCACCACTTCCCTTGATACCGATGCTGTCCGCCTGACATTTCTGACTTTCATTGTATTTACAGTGTTCAGCAGCACAGTCTACTGCACATCTGGCATCCGGCATTCCTGTAACATTCATGCAGCGATTGTCTTTTCTTGCCTTAAAGCTTCCACAGGCTGTATCAGTGACCGTGTCAGCATTCTTACCCTCCACCTTAATTTTATCCAGGCTGCATCTCTCATCGACGTTGAAATGACATGTAGTTACGGTACAATCTAATAATGGCATAAGTTCCTTCCTTTCTCCGCTTTTGCGGTAACAACCTTTTACCTTCTTAGTATTGCACCCTGTATGATCTTTATACAGGAAATTTTTTCTTTTTACCTTAACGATAATTTCCAAACTGATATCCCTGTTCTCTTACATAATCAATGAATTCTCCCAAAACCTCTGTATTCGTCTGTGATACGGCATGTAGCAGATAAATAGCTCCCGGATGGAGACGGTCTTTCATCTTCTGCAGTGCCATTTCCCGGGAGGGCTGATGATCCGGATCCCAGTCAGCATAGGCAAAACTCCACAGTACTGTCCGATATCCCATGGAAGCCGCCACTGCCAACGATTGCTGACTGAAAATACCTGCCGGCGGACGGAACAGATACATCTCATATCCATATGTAGTTTTCACATATTCATGCAGAGTCTGATATTCCTCCTTCTGCTGTTCCACAGATAAGGAAGGCATTCCCTGAGATGGATGGGTCACACTATGATTTCCGATCACATGACCTTCTTCCACAAATCGATTCATCAACGCTGTATTTTCCTCTGCATAAGGCATGGTTACAAAAAAGACTGCCTGAACCTGTTTTTCTTTCAGGACATCCAGTATCTTTTCTGTATATCCATTTTCATATCCCTCATCAAAGGTTAAATAAATGGTCGGTTCATTTTCTCTGATAAAATCAGCCCCAAGCATTTCATATTTCTTCTGAAATGCCACACAGGCTATCGGTCTGTTGTCATGATTGGTCTGAATTCCCGGCCCCCATGTAACCACATTATTATCATAGGAAGAAAGTTCTTTTTCCGGGGAAGGAACATTCCGTGTCTGTGACTCTTTTTCCACATCTGTGGCAGTGGTTTCCGGCAGTGTTTCATATTCTTTCGGTGCAGACTCCTCTTTGTGACATCCTGCAAGCAGACAGCCCATACATAAAATCAGAATGATATACCAATATTTTTTCATGGTCAATGCTTCACTCATGTTTCTCCAATCAGCTTTATTACAATTAGTTTATTCAAAAATAATTTTTATTATTACAGTCTCTTGACAAAGTATCTTTTTCGTTTTATACTTACTGTACTACCCTAAATAGTACACTTAATATTCATCAAGGAGGTGGAGCATGTTTCAAATTGACAACATGTCCAGAGTTCCCATTTACGAACAGATTGTAAACCAGATGGAATACTTTGTTTTAAATGGAATTCTGAAAGAGGGAGACAAAATTCCTTCTGTGCGCCATCTGTCCATGGAATTATCCATTAATCCAAACACCATTCAAAAGGCTTATTACGAACTGGATAAAAGAGGGATTATCCGTTCCGTGCCCGGAAGAGGCTGTTTTGTGACAGAAACTGCCAAGAGTACTCTAAGTACAAAAATGCGTGAGCAACTGACTGATTTGAGGGAATTGGTTCATACGCTTAAGCTGGCAGACATCAGCAAGGAAGAAATTCTATCATGTATTGAGGAGGTATATGATGAACAAGAACAATAAGGGAATTTTTTCAAAAAAGAGGAGGATTTTATGATTAAGGCAGAACATCTTACCAAGAAATTTCATAATTTTACTGCCCTGAATGATGTGACCTGTACCATTCCAAAGGGTTCTATCTATGGCATGGTAGGTTCCAACGGTGCAGGAAAATCCACATTTTTGCGTTTAATCTCCGGTGTATACCGTCCGGATGCCGGTTCTTTGACCATAGACGACCAGCCGGTGTATGAAAATCCGGCTGTGAAGGAAAGAATTTCCTACATCGCTGACACCCTGTATTTTCTGCCAGGTGCAAATATGAACCGCATGGCAAAACTATATGCTTCCATCTATAGCCGGTTTGATCAGAAACGGTTTCAGAAACTGACGGAAGCATTTGAACTGGATCCAACCCTTTCCATCAATTCCTTCTCCAAAGGAATGAAACGGCAGGCAGCAATCATTCTCGCTCTTTCCTGCCGGCCGGATTATATGTTTTTTGATGAAACCTTTGACGGTTTGGACCCTGTCATGAGAAATCTTGTAAAAAGTCTCATCTGCAAGGATGTGTTAGAGTACAATGCTACTACGATTATTACGTCCCATTCTTTAAGGGAACTTGAAGATATCTGTGACCAGCTGTCCCTGCTTCACAAAGGCGGTCTGGTACTGCAGAGTGATATTGAAAACTTAAAGACCAGACAATTCAAGGTACAGATTGCTTTCCGGGAGGATTATGACGAAAATCTGTTCCGGGATATTCCGCATATTCATTTTAAAAAGAGCGGTTCTGTAGCCTCCATGATTGTAAGCGGCGACCGGGATGTGACTGCTGCAAAGCTTCATTCCCTATCTCCGGTTCTCCTGGATATCCTGCCGTTGACCTTGGAAGAAGTATTTACTTACGAGATGGAAACTCTGGGCTATAATTTTGATAAGATATTGGAGGAGCAGGATGAAGATGAAAAAGAAAGTATTTGACGGACATTTATACATGGAAGGATTAAGACAGATAAAGACCATCAGCTTAGTCAGTCTGATTATCACCCTGATTATTGGAATTGCAGTTCCATTTATCAATTATCTGCAAACCAAATCCTATTATATCGATTTGACAAAATCCGGAATGCAGAGTGATTTTACACCTGCCATAATAAACACAGATTCCATGCTGATTTATTATGCTTTATTTTTCCTGGTATTTACACCAATTATGATATTTTCTCTCTTCCGTTTCCTGGGAAAACGAGAGGAAAGTGATTTTTATCACGCCATTCCCCAGACGAGAAATTGTCTGTTTTTCAGCTTTTCTGCCGCAATTTTTACATCCCTGGCAGTGCAGATTACCGTTGTAACCGGCGTTGGTATGGCGTTGTACAGCATATTTTCCAAATATCTGACTTATGAACCATTGGAATTTGTCTGTTTTGGACTCAACACCCTGGTACTCTGTATTATGGTTGCTTCTGTCCTGATGCTGGCATATTCCATTTCCGGCAGCATGATGACATCCGTGATTGTATTTTTGATGCTTTTCTTTCTGCCAAGAATTTTCATCGAATATTACCAGAGAGTGTTACTGGAATCTCTGCCATATGCAATGACCAATGACAGCATTTTGTCCATTGACTATCATTTATTTTTTGCATTTTTCCATGATACACCGATTTTGACAGCCTTAAGTGTATCGACAGTTTATACACTGGCACTTGGTATCCTCTTCTATGCTGTTGCAGTCTTTGCATTTCACAGAAGAAGCAGCGAAACAGCAGGAAATGCTATGAACAGCAGACGAATGCAGGCACTTTTCCGTACTTTATTTGTTATGGTAATCAGCCTGGTTCCAATCTCGTTGATTTATTCCTACTTCCTGGATAGAAACCTTGTCAGTTTTGATTCCAATGACATGGGAATGTTCTATTTCTTTGTAATTCTTTCCTATGTGATTGTAACTCTCGCCATGTTCTTATATGAACTTCTGACAACAAAGAATGCAAAAAATGCGTTAAAATCATTGAAAACACTTCCGTTGATTGCAGTACTGAATGTTTTTGTCCTCTTACTTCTTTTGGGCAATTTTCAGATACAGAAAAATTACCGGATTGACAGCGACAAGGTCACATCGGTATCCATTGTTCCTGTCCAGAATCTTACTTATGTAACGGATGATACCCATGAATTTGAATATTTTACCTATGCACTTCAGAATATGGAAATCAAAGAAAAAGACGTCATCGATTTTTTAAGTGAGACATTCAATGATTATGCAGACGCATACAACGATTATCTGGACGGAAAGACAGAAAGCTTTTATAACTATGACCATGAAAGTGGCAGCGGCTACTCCATGGGACCTTACCAGATTTCATTTCATGGCATTCACAAAACATTTGAGCTTTATATGTCAGACGAAGAAATAAACGAATTCTACGGATTGCTGAGCAACAATAATTCCTGGAAAAAAGCCTATACAGAACTTCCGGATTTGACAAAAAATGATTACATCATCCTGTGTTCCAATTTACCGATATCTCAGACGATCAGTGATGAAGCTAATATTAAAAAAATATATGCGTCTCTGCAGAATGAATTATCCGAGATTTCTTTCTCTGACTGGATGATTCGTCTGAACAATGCTTCCAGCAACGGTGACCTTTATCTTCATGTGGAGAAGAAAATCAAAGGAGACTCCTATATTTTTGAACTGCCAATCAGCGAAGTGACTCCAAAGACCTATGCTCTGACCCACGAATTGTGGATGGAAGAGCACGAAAATGATACGTCGTTATTTGAGAAAGTATACAGCCAATTCTCTGAATATACAGCGGAAGGTGAAGAGAATGCTTCCGGCTATTCTGAAATCACTCTCTATGTTCACCAGAAGGACAGTGATTATACCGGAATCACACTATCCTCTTATTATTTCAAAGATATGGACACACTTAACATCATCCGTGATCAGATAAAACCATTGTCAGATACACCATCTGAAAACGATGTCCTTGTTCTTCTGGAATGTTACAGTTACTCTTATGTAAATTTAAGTCAGGAACCAATCAATCAGTCTCTGGGATTCTATCTCCCGGCAGACACCGTAACAGAGCTGTTTCAGACAGCAGATTCTTACAACCAGGATTTATAGAAAAAAGGAGGTGTATACCTACCTCCTTTTTTCATGTCTGTTTATTCACTTCTAAGAGCTTCTACCGGATCTTTTCGGGATGCCATCTTAGATGGTACCAAGCCTGCGATAAAGGTCAGGAACATACTAATTAATACCAGTATCACTGCTGCCTCCCATGGAAGATTTGCAACATGCTCAACATCAAATGCATTTTGAACCACAATATTAATTGGGATACAGATTAATAACGATACGCCGATACCAAGTGCACCTGCTACAAATCCTTCAATCAAAGTCTCTGCATTGAACACTCTGGAAATATCCTTCTTAGAAGCTCCCACAGCACGGAGAACTCCGATTTCCTTTGTTCTCTCCAGAACAGAAATATAGGTAATGATAGCAATCATAATAGAAGATACCACCAGAGAAATGGATACGAATCCAATGAGAATATAACTAATTGCATTCACAATCGTCGTTACGGAAGAAAGCATCATACCAATATAATCGGTATATGTAATGGCATCATCTTCCGATACGGAGTTGTTATAATCCTCAATGATAGAAGAAATTTCTTCTTTTGCCTCAAAATCTTTTGGGAAAATATTAATATTACTTGGAGAATCCAAATCTGCCACCCCCAGCAAATCCAGATTTCCATCATAGGTATTCTCTGTTTCATTTGATTCAAACAATACCTGAACGGTCGGATGATCCATCGCAATCTGTATCATGACTGTCTCCTGATCCAGACCCTGTGCCGTCAAAGTTCCCATCTCAGTCTGAATCTGCGTCATTTCATCTGCTGTAATCGTTCCTGTTTCCACTAGGGACTGTAAGCCTGCCATAAATGTTTCCTGTGTAACTGCCGCATTCTCCTCTTGGGCTGTTTCAAAAGGAATACCGGTAAAAATATCGATATCCGGATTTGCTATCTGTTCTTGTACAATCTCTGAGTTATTAATCTGTTCAATCAGATATTTCATCAAGTCTGTGGTGTAGAATACGGTTCCTGTTTCATTCATATCCACATCTTCTTTCGGACGAACAATTCCTACTACCTGTAATTCCAGAGCATTGTCCACTTTATTCTTCATATAAACAGGATCTTCACTTTTATCTGTCCAGACACCATTTACTTTTTCATAATAATCGGTGTTTAACAACACTTTGAATTT
>CALWLV010000177.1 GCA_944381595.1 uncultured Roseburia sp. | reverse complement strand
GGATATTATGGTGGGTGACATTGAGAAAATCTTTGAAAAGAGAGGCGGAAAACTCCTGGAATCTCTGCAGCTCTTTGATGTGTATGAAGGTGCACAGATTCAGGAAGGCTACAAGTCAGTGGCATATTCTCTTACATTCCGTGCAAAAGACAGAACACTGGAAGAAAAAGATATTGCTCCGATAATGGAAAAAATTCTTGGGGACTTAAATGAGATAGGGATTGAGTTGAGAAAGTAGCAGTACTCTTCTATGGAAAGAGGTAGAAACTTAAGGAGGAAACAAATAAAATGAAACTCGGAATCGTAGGTCTCCCGAATGTAGGGAAAAGTACCTTATTTAACTCATTGACAAAGGCGGGTGCAGAGTCGGCCAATTATCCATTCTGTACCATAGATCCGAATGTGGGTGTGGTAACGGTACCGGATGAAAGATTGTACAAGCTGGCAGAGTTATATCATTCAGCAAAAATCACTCCGGCAGTGATTGAATTTGTGGATATTGCCGGTTTGGTAAAAGGTGCGTCTAAGGGAGAAGGTTTAGGAAATCAGTTCCTGGCAAATATCAGAGAAGTGGATGCCATCGTTCATGTTGTAAGATGTTTTGAGGATACCAATATTATTCATGTAGAAGGAACTGTAGATCCAATTCGTGATATTGAAACAATAAATCTGGAATTAATATTTTCAGATATTGAAATTCTGGAAAGAAGAATTTCAAAGGTGGTTAAGCTGGCACGCAATGATAAGACAGCGGCAAAAGAACATGAAATGCTTCAGCGTTTGAAAGCTCATCTGGAAGAGGGAAAACTGGCAAAAAGTTTTGAAACAGAGGATGAAGAGGAACAGGAATTATTGGAATCTTACAATCTGCTCACATACAAACCGGTTATCTTTGCGGCGAATGTGAAAGAGGATGATTTGGCAGATGACGGAAACAGTAATCCTTATGTGGCAAAGGTAAGAGAATATGCTAAGAGTGAAGGCTGTGAGGTGTTTGTGGTATGCGCACAGATAGAACAGGAAATCTCAGAACTGGATGAGGATGAGAAGGCTATGTTCATGGAGGATCTGGGCATTAAGAGTTCCGGTCTTGACAAACTGATTCAGGCAAGTTACAGTTTATTAGGATTAATGAGTTATCTGACTGCAGGAGAGACAGAGACAAGAGCATGGACCATTAAGAAGGGAACCAAGGCGCCACAGGCAGCAGGAAAGATTCATACAGATTTTGAACGTGGTTTTATTCGTGCTGAGGTAGTGAATTATCAGGATTTGCTGGATTGTGGTTCATATGCTGCAGCGAAGGAGAAAGGTCTGGTAGGTCTGGAAGGTAAAGACTATGTGGTGCAGGACGGAGATGTGATTTTATTCCGCTTTAATGTTTAAGGATGGAGGATATCATGGCTGAGAATGTAAGTATCAGTTTTCCCAATTTGGGAATTGAATTGGAGAATCTAAAAAAATCTTTTTCCATTTTTGGATTTGATATCGCGTTTTATGGAATCATTATTTTATGCGGCATGGTGGTAGCTATGCTGCTTGCATTCCATGATGCCAGACGGACGGGGCAAAAAGTAGATAATTATCTGGATCTTGCATTGTATGGTATTATTTTTGCAATCGTAGGTGCCAGGCTGTATTATGTGATTTTTGAATGGAGTTATTATAAAGATCATCTTTTGGAGATATTTGATCTGCGAAAGGGAGGTCTTGCTATTTATGGTGGAATTATTGCAGGAGTACTGGTATGTATTGTGCTGGCAACGAGAAGAAAATTATCTGTCTGGCAAATGTTAGATACAGGAGCCATCGGTCTGATTACGGGGCAAATGATTGGACGCTGGGGCAATTTCTTTAATCGGGAAGCCTATGGCGGAGATACGAATTCCTTGTTTGCAATGAGAATTAATATCAATGATCCAAATGCAGTGGTCAATGTTCAGCCTGGAGTGACCATCATTGACAATAGTTATATCCAAGTGCATCCAACGTTTCTGTATGAGTCGTTCTGGTGTTTCTGTATTCTGATTTTTATTCAGTGTTTTAAGAGAAAGAAGAAATTTTATGGAGAAGTATTCCTTTGGTATATCACAGCATATGGATTTGGAAGATTCTTTATAGAGGGACTCAGAACAGACCAGCTGATCATTGGAAATACCGGAATTGCAGTATCTCAGGTGTTGTCTGCAGTTGTATTTCTGATTGGATTATTTCTGATTATTTTTAATCGTATTCGTCTTGCAGAGGGAAAGACTCCATTCCTTGTGGGAAAACCGGTATCACCGGTGGAGCATTCCATCGATTTTGCCAGAAAAGCACATAAGGGTCAGAGGTGGAAGTTGAAAGCCGGAAAACACACTTCGTATTTTAAAGGTCATTTGATGGGGATTTACGATATGATGAAAAATTATGGAGTAGAGGATGAGGAAATACTTACAACGATCATGCTTCATGATATCGTGGAAGATACCGGAGTGAATGTGGAGAAAATCCGTGAAAAATTCGGAGAAGATGTGGCAGATAATGTCAGGTGGCTTACGAGAAAGAAGGGAGCATCTTACACTTCTTATATTGATGAGCTGGCGGAAAATGGCAGCGACACAGCGGTTATTGTGAAAATGGCAGACCGTTTGTATAATACCACGTATCTGGACAATATTGATAACATATCCTGGCAAAAGAAAAAACTGAAGCAGGCACATCATATGATACAGGTATTTTCAGAACGGGAATTTTCTCAGGAAAAGAAAGAACTGGCAGACAAACTGATTTCCGGTATTCAGGATAAAGTATCGGAATTAGAAGTGCAAATAGAAGGGAAAGAAAAAGGAGCAGAGCATGAAACAGAGTGAAGCAAGAAATCTGACCATGATGATGGACCTGTATGAACTTACCATGGCCAATGGATATCTGAATGATCAGGATAAAGATACAAGAGTGGCATTTGATGTTTTCTACAGAAGAAATCCGGATAATGGTGGATTTGCCATATTTGCCGGATTAGAGCAGGTAATGGAATATATTGAGAATCTTCATTTTGACGAGCAGGATATTGAATATTTTCGTTCTCTCCATATTTTCAATGAGGCATTTCTGGAATATCTGAAGGAGTTTGAATTCACAGGTGATGTCTATGCCTTTCCGGAAGGAACCATTATGTATCCCAACGAACCAATCCTTACCGTGGTAGCACCGTTGATTGATGCACAGATTGTGGAGACAGCAGTGCTGGCACAGATTAATCATCAGTCTCTGATTGCAACAAAGGCAAGAAGAATTGTAAAAGCTGCAGATGGAAGAGGGGTATCTGATTTCGGAGCAAGAAGAGCCCATAATAATGATGCAGCTGTCTATGGAGCAAGAGCTGCTTATATTGGCGGTGCAGTGGGAACTGCAACTGTTCTTGCAGGACAAATGTTTGACATTCCGGTTAGTGGAACGATGGCACACAGCTGGGTGATGTACTACAAAGATGAATATCAGGCATTTAAACATTATGCAGAAAATTATCCGGACGGAACAGTTCTTTTGGTGGATACTTATGATGTGATTCGTTCCGGCGTTCCAAATGCTATCCGTGTGGCAAAAGAAGTGCTGGAACCAATGGGAAAGCGACTGCAGGGAATCCGCATTGACAGCGGAGATCTTGCATATTTGTCAAAGAAAATTCGGAAAATGTTAGATGCAGCAGGACTGGAGGACTGCAAAATTGTGGTTTCCAACAGTCTTGATGAGAGAACCATTACGTCCATTCTGGAACAGGGCGGAAAGGTAGATAGCTTTGGAGTGGGAGAACGTCTCATTACAGCCAAATCCGACCCGGTTTTTGGTGCAGTTTATAAAATTGCAGCAGTGGAAGAACATGGAGAGTTTGTACCCCGTATCAAACTTTCTGAAAATGTAGAAAAGATTACCAATCCGGGGTTGAAAGATGTCTATCGTATTTATGATGAGACTGGTCATGCAGTGGCAGATTTGATTACAAAAGCCGGAGAAGAACTGGATATGAGCAAACCATATCGTTATGTGGACCCGGAAAAACCATGGGAGAACCGTTATTTTAAGAATTGTACTGCGGTAAAACTGCAAAAACCAATGATATTAAAGGGTAAGAGAGTGGCAGAGCCGGAGAGTCTGAAGACATTGCAGGAGAAAGTCAAAAAACAGCTCTCCAGCGAAATCTGGGAAGAAGAACAGCGTTTCGAGAATCCACATAAGCACTATCTTGATATGAGTCCGCTTTATTATGAAATGAAAATGGGATTACTCCACGAATCAAGAAAGGAGGAGTAACAGCCCTTTCACATATTCTTCAATTTCTTTTTCATCCATGCCGGAGTAGTTGACTACCAGGGTATGGTCACATTGGGAAGATGGAATATAGTAATATTGAGAGAGGAAGGAAATCCGAAGTCCGGTTTTTCTTCCTTTTTTCATTAATTCTTCATCACTGTATTTTGTGGTGAGTTTCAGCAGGAAATGTAATCCGGAGTCCTCCTCGCTAATTTCACAGAGAGAGGATAACGGGCTTTTTTTGATTGACTCCAGCATAACATTTCTGGTATTCCGGTAAATGTTGCGCATACGATTAATATGTTTCTCAAAATACCCCTCTCTGATAAATTTGGCCAGCGTATATTGTTCAAAATTTGAGACCGTACAGGCATAAAAACCTAATTTCTCATAGTACTTCTTTAACAATTGATCCGGAAGAACCATGTAACTGATCCGGATGGTAGAGGACAGGCTTTTGGTAAAGGTATTGATATAGATGACTTTCCCGGTCACATCCATACTCTGCATGGATGGAATTGGTTTTCCCATCAGCCGGAATTCGCTGTCATAATCATCTTCAATGATATAACGGGTGTCCTGTTTGATTGCCCATCCAAGAAGTTCATAACGCCGACTCACCGGGGTGATAATACCGGTGGGATAGTGATGGGATGGAGAAATATGAAGAATGTCGGTATGGGATTCTTCCAATTTTTCTAAATCAATTCCATCTTTATCCAAGGGAATATGGCGGCATTCTACTGCATTGGATTGGTATATGCGGGCAATTTTCTGATAGCCGGGGTCTTCCACTCCGAAGATTTTATCATGACCCAAAAGCTGAATAAT
>CALWLV010000176.1 GCA_944381595.1 uncultured Roseburia sp. | reverse complement strand
TGCACTTTTGCCTCATCCATCTGTCCATCATTGGTGATGACGCCATCCTCCACATATACATTCCCATCGTACCAGGAATAATCACTGAAGAATACATATCCACTGTAGTCCGGATTGAAAATATCATTTCCCATATAATATTCCGGAATATATTCAATGCCAAAAAGATTCAGCACAGTAGGAAGAATATCCAACTGAGAATTGACTTTTTCCACAGTCTGCTTTTCCATACCATTGCTCCAGATAAAAAATGGAGTATGATTAATCAGGTTATTGTCTGTATTCTTATATTTATCCAGAATTGTCTTATCCTGCAGAGTATACAGATAATGATCGGCGTACGCCACAATGACCGTATTATCCAGCAAGCCATTCTCTTCCAGAGACTCCAGCAGTAACTCTACCATTTTATCAGTTTCACCTGCATACAGTCTGGCACTTTCTTCCTCTGACAAATCCGGTATTTCCTCTGACTGATAAACCTTTTCTGCCAATAATTTCCCCATGCCTTTGGTTGTTGTAAATGGCGTATGAGGGGTATAGGTGATAATATAATGCATGAAATTGCCTTCCTGCTGGAACATTCTCTCATAAAAATCGTTGTCCATAATCAGTTCCCGGTCTAATTCATACGACAAATCATCGTAATTATTTTCATCCAGAAGTCCGTAATAATGATCATATCCCCAGTTTGTATAATTAATTCCTCTGGAATAATATTCCCTGGTATTCATATGAAATGCATTGACTCTGTAATTTCTTTCCTTGAACAAATTGGCAAGAGAATACGGGAACAGATTTGTATTAAAACTGTAGGCATTTCGGACATAAGATATCGGAGTGATAAATCCGGTATTCACAGCCAGTTCTGAGTTAAAGGTGGAACCGCCGCCATTGTAATAGGAATAATGGTTTTCAAAAACAATGGAATGATCCAGCATACCATACAGCGTAGGCATATCTTCTTCATTTAAAAGCCAGTCATCGATTCCCTCCAGCTGTAAGAAGATTACATTTTTCCCTTCAAACAGCCCGGTATATTCGTTTTCTTTGCTGGTGGTCAACGTCTCATAAGTTTCTTCCAGAAAAGCCAATTCTTCTTCGTCATCCATCTCTTTTTCTTTGAGAAAAGTCACATAAAAATCCCGGAACGTGTATTCATATAATCCGCAGATTTTCATGGTTTTGTTTGCATCATTAAAGTTTTCATAAACATTTCTGGGATTTCTCCAGGTATCCCACTCAAGAGATTCATTCATCGGTCCCAGAAAAGAAGGGGTAAACATATGCAGCACGATGAAACCTGTCACAATGATGAGAAGTCTTTTGATATTGCATTTTTCTTGCTTAGGTATTTTGCGAACAGCGAAAATCCCTGCCAAAAGTACAAGAATTCCTGCCAGATACACCAGTGGGTTCGTATGAAGAATGGTATCCAGAATATAACTGCTTCCTTCCCCGGCCATGGTCATCAAGTGAAAACTAAAGAAAAATCCGGTCAGAGAATAGTAAATGCCGTGTACCAGAAAGAATACGAAATAAAGTAGAAAAATCAGCATATAGCTGACTTTCCCTGCCTTACTGTTCAAATTTAATGCAATGCCCAAAAACATGACAATCCATAACAGCACAAACATGATATTCGGAAAAACCATGGTTGGCTGAAAATAATGAATGTCATGGCCTAAAATCCTCATAAACACATCCATCATCAGAAACGGAAGTGCAAGCCATGCGATATATAAGTGTCCACTCAAAAAATTTATTATTTTTTTTCTCTTTTCTTTCATTCTGTGAATCCTTCCTGACCCCTTTAACTTTCTATATCCTCAATGGTTATTTTACTGGTATGGGGAATCGGTTTCCAGGTTACTTTCATAAACAGTGCCGCATACATGGAGTAACGATAAATGATATCAAAGGTTGGCCATGTAATACAGTATAATAACTTTTTATACCATTTAATCTTTTTGATTCTTTTTCTCTCCATGAAGAACACATATACGGCTATCAGCATATTTTTGATATTCCAGGCTATCTTGCCGAGGGCATGCCAAAGGGTAGCAAGACACAAACTATATACCATAGCCTTGATTCCCGGCTCTGCATAGATAGGAATATCACCAAAAATATTATTCAACAAAGTGGTCAGCCAGTTGCTTCTTTTAAACACCAGGTCTCCGTTGATCCCATGTGTATACTGGTAACAGGAATATATGAAAAGAGTCACCAAAAGCCACAAAAACACTTTCACAATCACCGCCGGCACCAGCTGAGCCAGTGTATCAAAAGCTGCCCATCTATGACGGATTTCTTCCAGAAATGTTTTCCATGTCAGTTTTCTTTTTACTGATTTATCCCTATAACAGTTTCCAACAAAAATATTCTTAAACAGTGTCCATCCGGTCTCTTTAAACGCCTGAAGATGTCCCTTGGACCATCTGGTTCTCTGTCTTAACGCAATTCGAAGGCTGGTAGGCTGTTCATCAAAGAAAATGGCCTCATTGTTATAAGAAATTTCGTATCCATGAGCTACTGCATCTGCCGTAAAGGCACGATCTTCCGTCAGGGAAGTATAATTCCATCCATCCTTCACCAGTTCATTTGCAAACAAAAATCCGGTTCCCTGTATGTTGGTAGCCAGACGCAAAAATGATCTTGCCCTGTGACGATATCGGATGGAACGCAGCCAATGCAGTGCATAAGTGGATGCCACCCAGTTTTCATCAAAGTTCTTGGTATTACGATAAGAGGTGATAATCTTCTCTCCCGCATCAAAGGAATCATTCATTCTGGAGATATAATCTTTGTTCAACAGATTATCGGAATCAAACACAAAATATCCCTCAAAGGAATCAATACCGTAATCCCGTTCAATCTGACGGAAAAGAAACTGCAGGGCAAAGCCTTTGGTTCGATCCTTATCATTCGTACGTTCGTAGCATATCGCTCCGTTCTGTCTTGCCACCTCTGCTGTATTGTCTGTACAATTATCTGCCACCACAAACACGGTAATCAATTCCTGTGGATAATCCTGCCGTTTGATACTTTTTAACAGATTACCAATCACAGCTTCCTCATTCCTGGCAGGAATGGCAATGGCATATTTGTGGTAATTTTTGGCAGGAGGAAATTTCCTGGTAAAGAAAAAACTTATTACATAATAAAGTGTATTATGGATTGTAAATATTCCCAAAAATGCAAGGATCGCATTACTGATTGCTTTCCCCGGCACATATAATCCGCCTATTGCACATATAAGTTCATGAAAGAACTGACCTATATTCTCAAGCATTCTACTCTCCTTTTATCTTCTGTTGTTTCTTGTACATGCCTGATATTATAACATAAATTTTGAATTTGGGAAGTAAAAATTGCATTTATCTATCGTCTGAACCATGCTTTCATGGTATCCAATACCTGCACCAGTTCCTCTTCATTGATGATATATGGGACCATGGCATACATATATTTCAGGAATGGTCTGCTAAATACGCCTCTCTCAGCTGCAAACTCCTGATATCCCGTGAGATGTTCCGGATGATACACTTCTACACAGACGCATCCGCCCATGATACGTACTTCTTTCACACGTTCGTCTGAGAATCCCTCCATTTCTCTGCGGGTAATTTCTTCGATTCTTCTGATTTTTGCCATATAATCTTCCTGTTCAAATAACTGAATGGATTTCAATGCCACACTGCAGGCAAGTGCGTTTCCCATAAAAGTTGGTCCATGCATCAGTGCTTTATCCGGATCATCTCCATAGAATCCCTGATAGACCCTGTGATTTGCCACTGTAACTGCATGGCCGATATATCCTCCTGTCAGAGCTTTTCCCAGAACAAGGATATCCGGTAAAACAAGGTCTGCCACAAATCGATTTCCTGTTCTTCCAAATCCAGTTGCCACTTCATCAAAAATCAACAGCACATCATATTTATCGCAGAGTTCCCTGGCTCTTTTCAGAAAAGAAAGATCATACATCCGCATACCTCCGGCTCCCTGCAGCAGAGGTTCTACAATAAAACAATTCAATTCCTCATGATATTTCTCAAAGGCTTCTTCCATCGCTGAAATTTCCGTAGAAATATTTATCACATATTTCTTTTCTCCATAAGCTTCCAGAATAAAATGATAATCTTCATCATCCCCCACTTCCATGGTCTTAAACGTATCGCCATGGTAAGCATGAGTCAGTGCCAGCACTTTCGTCCGTTTCCAGTCTCCACGGTTCACATAATACTGCAATGCAATCTTTAATGCCACTTCCACAGCGACACTGCCGGAATCGGAAAAAAAACAGTAATCCAAATCCCCTGGCAGCCACTCTGCCAGTTTGTCTGATAATTTTTCAACCGGCTCATGGGTCAATCCCCCCAGCATCACATGGGCAAATTTATCCACCTGGGATTTGATTGCCTCATTTAACACCGGATGCTTATAACCGTGAATCACGCTCCACCAGGAAGAAACTGAGTCAATCATGTTTCCTTCCTCTGTATAGAGATACACTCCCTCTGCATCTACTACCTTAAATGGCGGTTTCATTAATTTCATCTGCTGATACGGATACCAAATCATCTCCTAATCCTCCTCGTCATACAAAGCTTCCAACACTTCCGGAGCAATATCCAGTTCCCGGCTGCCCTCCGGAATACAGGCAATCACCTTCACCCCTGTCATATACTCACACATCCGGATATTGTCTTCTTCCATCACATTTCCCGGATGGTAGTGATTGAAGAAAATCCCTTTGACCGGTATGTTCTTTGCTTTCATATATTCTACTGTAAGCACCACGTTATTAATCGTTCCAAGCCCTGCATCTGCAATAATCAGACAGGATAACCCCAACTCTTTGATGATGTCTTCTAACTGAATTTTCTCCTCATCAAAACAGATGGGACACAGGATTCCCCCACTGCCTTCTATCGTTACAAAATCATACTTCTCACATACATCCTGAAATCCCTGCCGCACAACATCCATCCGAACCGGATTCCCTTCGATTCTGGAAGCCAGATGAGGAGAAACCGCATTTTCATAAATATAGGGACACATTTCCTCCAATGGCTGTGTAATTCCAGACATCTTCTTTACCTGCACTCCATCTCCCGGAATCAGACTTCCATCATCCCTTCTGTCATTGCCACTCATGGCAGCTTTGTAATATCCCGGATTTCTGCCGTTTTCCTTTAATTTTTTTATTATCAGACCTGTTACATAAGTCTTGCCCACATCCGTTCCTGTTCCTGTGATAAATAATGTTTTAGTCATGACACAGTTTCACCTCATATCCCAATTCTTGAATCATCTTCCTGTCTGTCTGTACCGTAATCCCCGCTGTAGTCAGCATATCTCCGGAAATCGCTGCATTGGCGCCGCTTTTGAAACAGGCTTTACCTTTATCTCTCAACAGACCTCTGCCGCCTGCCATACGGATTGCACCATCCGGAATCAGAAAACGGAAAATCGCCACATATCGACAGGCTTCGTCCTCGGTCAAGGGCTGATTGTTCTCATAAGGTGTTCCTGGAATGGGATTTAACAGATTCACCGGAATGGATTTTACACCAAGCTCCCTTGCCGTCAGCACCATATCAATTCTGTCCTCCATGGTTTCACCCAGTCCCAGAATACCACCGGAGCAGATGGACAAACCGGCTCTCTTTGCCGCTTTTAACGTTTCTATTTTTTCCTCATAGGTATGGGTGGTGCAGACTTGCGGAAAATATCTTGCAGATGATTCCAGATTGCAATGTATGCGGGATGCCCCGGCTTCCTTGATTTTCCGAAACTGTTCTTCTTCCAACAGACCAAAGGAAACACAGACTTCCAGGGATGTTTCCCTTTTCACGGCCCGAATACTTTCGCAGACCTGATCTACCTCTTTCTCAGAAAGTTTTCTACCTGATGTCACAATGGAATAACGGAGTACCCCCTGTTCATCGTTGTATTTTGCTTCTTTTAAAATCTCTTCTGTGGATAACAATGGATAACTATCTGTCAATGCAGTATCATAATGCGCACTTTGTGCACAATATTTGCAGTCCTCCGAACATTTTCCACACTTTCCATTGATGATGGTACAGATGTCAAATCCATTTCCACTCATCTTTCTGCAAATTTCATCGGCTGCATGAGTTAATTCCTCCAAGGGAACATCTATTAACTGCAACGCTTCTTCTCTGACAATCTTTCCCCCGGAAAGTACTTTTTCTTTTAATTCTGTAACAACACTCACTGTTCTGACTCCTTTCTACTGCACATACCTGATTGCTGCTGCAATGGCATCTGCTGCCCCTTTCAGTTCTTCTTTTGTATGAGAAGACATCAACGCCGCCCGCAACATT
>CALWLV010000175.1 GCA_944381595.1 uncultured Roseburia sp. | reverse complement strand
TAGCCATTGGTACGGATTATACCTGTATTCCGTTCTGGGGAGAGACAGAATGTGATTTCTATGTTGTGCCGTCCAGGGAAGTAGGGAAAGAGTTTATACAGGCAGGAATTCCGGAAGAAAAAATTCTTCCTTATGGAATCCCGGTTTCTTCTAAATATCGGAAAAATCGGGATGAGCAGAATTTTTCGGCTCCGAGAGAGGGGAAACAATACCTGGTAGCAGGTGGAAGTATGGGGGCAGGAAATTTAGTTTTGTTAGTAAAGAAACTTTTGGAACTCTGCGGTACAAAGGACAAGATACTGGTGATTTGTGGTTCAAATACAAGATTGTATGAAGAGATGAATCGACAGTTTCGACAGGATAACCGGGTCAGTATTAAGGGCTGGACCAATCAGATGGCAGAATATATGGAGGAATCGGATGTGATATTTACAAAGCCCGGAGGCCTGACATCCACAGAGGCTGCAGTGGCGAATTGTCCCATTGTGCATTTAGATCCAATACCCGGATGCGAAACAGTGAATCGTGACTATTTTGTAAGGCATGGATATAGTGTATCTGCGAAAAACATCGAGGAACAGGCTGTTGAGGGGGTACGTCTGACAACAGATGAAAAGAGCTTGTCAGAAATGAGACAACGTCAGAAGGAGGATTTCCCGGGAGATACTGCAGCTAAAATTGAAACACTGATTTTCGCCCAGAAGAAGAAGCTTTAAATGAGACAGTCAATAGACGGAGGAGGAGCCCATACATGATAAGAAAATTATTTTTTGTATTAACAGGCTATCTGAACGGCAGTATGTTGTATGGAGAGTATATTACAAAATTAATAAAGGGAAAAGATATCATGAAAGAAAGCAAAGATGGGAATCCGGGAACGGCCAACGCATTTATGGTGGGTGGATTTTTAAGCGGATTTCTGACGCTGATTTGCGATTTATTGAAAGGTTTTTTCCAGTCTATGCATTTCATAATCTGTTTCCGGATTCCTATCTGCTCCCGGTTGTTATGATGGCGCCGGTGTTGGGACATGCATTCTCCATATTTCATGGATTTCATGGAGGAAAAGCCATTGCAGTGTCTTTTGGAGTGTTATTGGGCTTGTATCCACAGATGAAAGCAGTGCTCATTCTGGTATGTTATTATCTTTTATTTTCAGTAATAAGAATCTCTCCACACTGGAAACGCAGTATTATTACATATCTTTGCTTTGGAATCACTGCTTTCTGCCTGGTAGAGGAAAGAACCATTGTGCTTGGGTGCATTGGAATAGCATTGACCGTGATAGGAAAACATATATCTTCAGTGAAATGTGATTCCTGGGAACGATTAAAAATAAAAAAAGAAATTGACATGGAAAAGTAATTGTGCTATTATGACAACAATTAGGAAAAGGCTATGAAAGGAAAGAGTACTTTCCGGGGAAAGTAAAGAGAGAAGATGGCTGGTGTAAATCTTCCTGGAACCGGTGAGGAAGCAGTCCCGGAGCTGTAAAACCCAAAGGCAATGCTGAGTAAGTTTTAACGGGTTCTCCCGTTATAGAGAGACAGTATGTAAGTACTGGCAGAGTGCAGAGAAATTCTCTGAAATTAGGTGGTAACACGGATACAGATTCGCCCTAAACGTTTTCGGACGTTTGGGGTTTTTTTATTGAAAGAGAGGATGAGAGAAATGAGAACATTTGAAAAATCGCACAAACTGGATTATGTATGCTATGATATCAGAGGACCTGTGATGGACGAGGCACAGAGAATGATTGCACAGGGAATGGAAATTCTGAAATTAAATATTGGAAATCCGGCACCATTTGGTTTTCGTGCACCTCAGGCAGTGATTGCTCAGATGTCAGCCAGTTTGACAGATACCGAAGGGTATTCAGATTCTAAGGGATTACCTCAGGCGAGAGAAGCGATTTTGAATTACTGCAGAAGTAAAAATATTCCATGTGAATCCATTGATGATATTTATACCGGAAATGGTGTCAGTGAGTTAATTACGTTATCAATGCAGGGATTGTTGGATTATGGCGATGAAGTGCTGGTTCCGTCCCCGGATTATCCCCTTTGGACAGCGTCTGTTACGCTGGCAGGTGGTACAGCCGTTCATTATCATTGTGACGAACAGCAGGAGTGGTATCCGGATATTGAGGATATGAGAAAGAAAATCACACCAAAGACAAAAGGAATTGTGGTGATTAATCCAAATAACCCGACAGGAGCAGTCTATCCGGTAGAAATTCTGAATCAGATTGTGGAACTTGCAAGAGAATATGAACTAATCTTATTTGCAGACGAAATTTATGATCGTTTGGTTATGGATGGCGTACAGCATACGGCACTGGCATCTTTGGCGCCGGATGTGCTAACCCTTAGTTTTAATGGTTTGTCAAAATCTCACCTAATCGCAGGATACCGTTGCGGATGGATGTGTCTGTGCGGAGATAAATCTAAGGCAAAAGGATACATAGAAGGCTTGAATCTGTTATCTTCCATGCGCCTCTGTTCGAATGTTCCGGCACAGTCATTGATTCCGACAGCACTGGATTGTCAGGAAGAGACAAAGGAACTGCTGGTTCCGGGTGGAAGGGTATATGAACAGAGAGAATGTATTTACAATGCATTGAAGGATATCCCGGGTGTTTCAGCTGTAAAACCAAAGGCAGCCTTTTATATTTTCCCAAAACTGGATGCGAAGAAATTTCATATCATGGATGATGAAAAATTTGCATTGGATTTCTTAAAAGAGAAACATATTCTGGTAACACACGGAGGTGGTTTCCATTGGAATGAACCGGATCATTTCAGAATTGTTTATCTGCCGGAAAAAGGAGTACTGACGGAGGCAGCAGAGCGATTGAAAGATTTTCTTGAAACTTACAGACAAGAAGGATAGAGAGAAAGGAATTAGAAATGCGATACGGAAAATTTTTACAAAAAAATGGTACGATAGGTTTTGTAGCACCATCATTTGGCTGTAATATTGAACCATATCGAACAGGGTTTGACTCCGCACAGAAGAAATTTCGGGATTTGGGACATGGTATCTGGATTGGGGAAAACTGTTATGAAGGGTGTGGAATCGGTATCAGCAACACACCGGAGAAATGTGGAAAAGAATTGACAGAAGCATATTTATCAGAAGAAAATGATATATTGATTTC
>CALWLV010000174.1 GCA_944381595.1 uncultured Roseburia sp. | reverse complement strand
CTGGCTGTAATTTTTTTGCAAAGAAAAGAGGCTGCACGCTAATTACTTAGTGCGACAGCCCCTTATTTTGCACTCTTTTATGCGTGGCTTGTAGCAATACCAGATTAGTTACCTGCCATCTGCTTTGCTACTTCATCTGCAAAGTTTTCTTCTTTCTTCTCGATACCTTCACCAGTTTCAAAACGAACAAATCCTTTGATTGATAAATTAGCACCTGTAGCCTTAGCTACTTCTTCCACATACTTAGCAACAGACTGCTTTCCGTCTTCTGCCTTTACATACACCTGATCTAACAGACAGATTTCTTTCATTTCTTTATTGATACGTCCATTGATCATGCCTTCGATAACCTTTTCTGGTTTAGAAGCTTCCTTCGGATCATTCTTAATCTGAGCTAAAAGTATTTCTCTTTCGTGAGCTAAGAATTCTTCGCTTACTTCATCTCTGCTTGTATATTTTGGATTCAAAGCTGCAATCTGCATAGCAACATTTCTTAAAGCTTCTTTCACTTCGTCATTTACAACATCTGTGTTAGCTTCTACTAAAACACCGATTCTTCCGCCGCCATGAACATAAGCAATCACAACACCATCTGTGCTGATCTTCTGGAATCTTCTGATAGAAAGATTTTCACCAATTACAGCGATCTGGCTTACTAATGCTTCTTTTACAGTCTTAGAATCATCTTTAACCCATTTTTCTTCAGATAAAGCTTCTACACTGTCTGCGGATGAAGCAAAAATCTGATCTGCAACATCTGCTACAAAAGTTTTGAACTTGTCATTCTTTGCAACGAAATCTGTTTCAGAGTTTACTTCTACGATAACAGCTTCCTTATCTTCCTTTACAACTGCCAGTACAGCACCTTCTGCTGCAATTCTGCCAGCCTTCTTTACTGCAGTAGCTTCACCTTTTTCTCTTAATACTTCGATTGCCTTGTCGAAATCACCATCTGTCTCAACTAATGCTTTCTTACAGTTCATAACGCCTGCACCGGTCATCTCTCTGAGCTGTTTTACCATAGCTGCTGTAATTTCCATTTTCTATTCCTCCATATTACTATTATAAAATTAAGCTTCTACTGCTTCTTCAGTTTCAACTTCTGCTGCAGCTTCTACCGCTTCTTCACCCTGATTTGCTTCAATAACAGCATCTGCCATCTTAGAAACAATTAATTTTACTGCTCTGATTGCATCATCATTACCAGGAATTACATAATCTAATTCTTCTGGATCGCAGTTTGTATCTGCAATACCGATAAGTGGAATACCAAGTGCATGAGCTTCCTGTACGCAGATTCTTTCCTTCTTAGGATCTACTACGAAAATTGCATCCGGAAGTTTCTTCATTTCCTTGATACCGCCAAGGTTCTTTTCCAGCTTATCCCATTCTTTCTTAATTTCGATAACTTCTTTCTTAGGCAGAACATCAAATGTACCATCTTCAGACATGGTTTCGATTTCTTTTAATCTTGCAATTCTTGACTGGATAGTCTTGAAGTTTGTAAGCATACCGCCTAACCATCTTTCGTTTACATAGAACATACCACATCTCTCAGCTTCTGTCTTAACAGCATCCTGAGCCTGCTTCTTTGTTCCTACGAAGAGAATTGTACCACCTTCTGCTGCGATGTCTGCTACTGCCTTGTAAGCTTCGTCTACCTTACCTACAGACTTCTGTAAGTCGATGATGTAAATCCCGTTTCTTTCTGTATAGATGTACTCTGCCATCTTAGGATTCCATCTTCTTGTCTGATGTCCGAAATGAACACCTGCTTCTAATAACTGTTTCATTGAAATAACGCTCATTTTAATACCTCCAGGTTTACTTAATTTTTTCTTCCGCATACTTCATCTTTTGGAGAAACCCTGAGCCGGCACCATTCCAAAATCCATATGCGTGTTTTCTTGCCGCCGCTGTATATTTCTTATAAAATCACACAGTCAGCCTTATAATAATAGCACAAAAAGCCTGACAACGCAAGCTTTTTTCATAATTTTCTTATATTATTTTGTCACTATTGCTACGATTTCTTCATAACTCATTCCCTGTTGAAATACATAATCTCCCACCTGAAGAGAACTTGCATACCCATTTTCAATTAAATATTGACGAAAATCAGAACCATCCTCGACCATTCCAAGTTCTTCCATGGATTCAGCAAAATCTATTGCTTTCATTCCTTTTGTAATGCTCATTTTGACCTCCGTCTGAACGGTTGTTTCTGAAGTAACTTCTTTCTCCTGAGATGTTTCTTCCTGAACCGATGTTATTTCTGCAGATGATTCTTCTTCTGTAGATATTTCTTCTGTGGATGCTTCTTCTGTGGTTTCCTGGAAAACATCGCTTTTTTCTTCTTTGGGATATTCCATTCCCATTTCTTTCGCCCTCTTTTCAATCTGGCGATTCGAGGTCTGATAAGCATATACTGGAAACAGAAGTAAGGTGGCGATAAGAATTCCGATTCCCAATCCTCTCAAAAAATATTTGATTTTCATCTTTACTCCATTCTTCTATTGATATAATCCCAGTACCAGATTTACTTCGCCAACACCGAGGTTTAATTCCTTAGCAATCTCAACATTCGTCTTTCCCTTTTTCTGAAGTTCCAGGATTTTTTCTTTCTTTTCCACTGGTTCCCGCTGCTCCTTCACAGTGATTGTCTCTTCCTCAGATTTTGGGGATATTGCCTGTTCCTGTGCAGGCTTTTTTGGCAGATTCTTTTTCTCTGTATTCTCGCTTCCTGCCATTTTTTTTACGCTTCTTTTTACCGCTTCGATATCCCGGACTGTATTCTTTAATGTAGTCTCTTTATCGTTTAGCATATTATAGAGGAACATAACTTCATTGTGATTATCTTCAATATTTTTTAATACATCCTCCGAATAATTGCCCACGTCCATAATTTTCTGAGTCGCCAGTTTTTCTAATTTGGACTCCGCGTGCTCCAATACATCATCACTCAGCATAGCTAACTGATTCTGTACCTCTTCTTTAATCATCTCCTGTGTTATATTCTTTACTTCCTGAGTACTCTGCAGTTTTTCTTCTTCCGTCCTATCTTTTATCAGAAAGCTTGCCACAAGAATTACCACACCAATAATGATTAAACTTATTTCCATTGGTCCCATTTCACTCACCTATATCTTTACATCAAATGTTTGTCTTTCCTTTATCTTTACGGTTCCCTCTACATTCTGGGATGATTTTCTCTTTCTCCCTCCATCACCGAAATATTCGTTGCTTCCCTTCTCCTTTGCATCCGGATTGTTCTTGTTTCGATCCGCATTATCTTTATGATTCACATCCCGAACCTTCGTTTCCACTTTCTCCTTTGTCTGTCCCATGACATTTTCCTGAGTTATGACAGGTTTATTATTCTCATTTTGATTATAGGAAGCAACATCCTGATTTCTCTGCATCACTCCCTGAACTTCCACCGCTCTAATCATATGATACCTCCGCAGTATTACCAGATATTAAGAACAATCTGTCCATCACGTTTTGTATACTGGCAATGACTGAATTTATCATTTAAAATGATCATTTCACCTGATACACAGACTCTTGTTCCCTGGTAAATATCTTTTACAACTCTAATCTTTGCATCATAATTATCTTCATATTGAACCCGTTTCGCTTCTTTCTCTGCCTGTAATTCTTTAATTTCTGCTTTTGTTAAAATAAGGGATTTTGTCATCTGAGCAATCTGTTTTACTTTATCAGGATCTAATGTTCCCATCGCCTGCTTCTTACGGAATAAAGTGACAAGCCGGTTCAATTTTTCAACTTCTGCCGTTTTATTTTTGATTAATAAATCGATTTCTTCAATCCGATCTTTTAATGTAGGATCCTGGCCAACTTCCACTGAGGTTGCAACTCCCATAGCGGTACCAATATTGGTAGCCTCAATTAATGTTCGTGAACGGACCGTTCCTCCGATAATATTTCCGCCTCGTCCACTGACCACAATATCTCCCTGTGCAGAAACCCTGCTATTTAAAATGGACTCCGCATTCACAAAGCCCTCTACCATAACATCAGCACTTTCAATAAATTTCGATACCATATTGCCTTTGCTCGTTATTCTGCAACGATTCATTCCCTGTATTCCTCTATGCAGAATGATATCTCCACCGGCTTCAATTTCTGCTCCTTCCACAACTCCGTATACTTCTACATTTCCTGCACATTTAATTTTAAATCCGGTTCTTACATTGCCCCGAACCAGGACGGAGCCATCAAATTCAATATCCCCGGTGGAATTGTCCACATCAGCCTGTACATCATACACATTGGATACAAATACACGTCCACCTTCCAATATGGCATAGCCATCTACATCACTGATTAGTTTCAGACCATCTTCTGATATGGTCTGGTTTTTCCCCTGCAAAAAACTAACCTTCTTTACTTTTTTCGGCTTTACTTCCCCTCCGGCTATATTATATCCCGGAGTTCCCCTATCGGTTGGGGTAATAACCGCCAGAACATCGCCTCGTTTTACATGTGCAATATTATCCAAATGATGGAAATCCACCGTTCCATCCTTATTCAAATGAGGCTTTGCCTTTCGATCTGTATTGAAACAATATGTAATTTTACCATCATGTCCCTGAACCGGCGGTACTCCCATAGCAATAACCATATTCGTAAAATACTCCGGATTGGATAAATGTCGATTTATGGTATTATCCTGTATTCCATGCGTAACCTTACGATATTGCAGATCTCTCATAATTTCGTCCCTATCCATTTTTCTGCCATTTACACTTGGCGGAAAAAATCTTACAATTGCATACATTCCATCCGAAGTGATTTTCAAATCCATTGTTTCTTCAATCTGTCTGACATTATCATCAGAAATTTTGAAACGAACAGGCTGATTTACACTGCTAATCATTTCATTGATATTCTTTAAATCATAGGAATGAATTCCATTTCGATTTAAATAATCTGCTATTTCTGATAACTTTAGATTTTCTCCTCCTTCTGTTGCCGGATAGAAATTCATAATGATCTGATTATCACCAATATCTAGCATAAAATAACTATTCATTTGGTATTCTCCTTATTTTTCATATTTTAAATACATATCCCATTTCATTACCAAGTTTTTCTTTCATTTTCTTTAATGCTTTCGTGTGAAGCTGAGATATTCTCGACTCAGAAACTTCCAATATACTGCTTATCTCTTTCAAGGTCAAATCTTCAAAGTAATAAAGGAGAATTACCTTACGTTCTTTGTCTGTCAGTAAATCCAATGATTCCATCAGCATTTTCTTCCGTTCTGCTTTCTCAAGCACCTGTTCCGGCTGTTCATACGCACTGACTTTTAACGGTTCCACATTCTTTTCTCCGCTACCCTCCAGAAATTCATCTAAGGATACCACATTAAAAATGTTGGACTGTCCCTGCCAGTTTAAATATTCTTCCTCCTCTATTCCCAACTCTGCTGCAATTTCAGCATCGGTAGCACTTCTTCCCAATTCTGTTTCCAGCTTCGCCATCGCGGCTCCTATCTTCTTCTGTTTCTGGCGAAGTGAACGGGGAATCCAGTCCATTTTCCTTATTTGGTCAAGAATCGCTCCCCGGATTCTTAAACTTGCATAAGTCTCAAATTTTACCGATTTACTGCAATCAAATTTATCTATGGCATCGATTAATCCAAAGATTCCATATCCTACCAGATCATCGTATTCCACCGCATATCCAAGGTACATACTCAAACGTCCTGCGACGATTTTAACAAGGGGTGCATATTCCAGGATGATTTTTTCTCGTAATTGTGGATGTTTTGATTTCTCATATTCCTCCCACAATTTTGCTTTTTCCATTTCATTCATATATAACACCTTTCAGCTGTATACTCTTATTCGCTCTGTGTATCTGTACTTTTCTCCTGCTGTTCCTCTGTCGCACCTGCCTCATCTGTTTCACCCTCGCCATTTTCTTCTTCCGTTTCTTCTGCCAATTCCTCCTCCGGGATTACAAGATAATGATCCGCTAACCCTCTTATAATTAATCCGACAATATAAAATCCCACTGACATCGCCAAAATAATAATCATGGATTTCATCGCATCATATTGGTTGACAATAGAAATCAGGGATGCCGCAAAACATCCAACCAAAGTTATAATTGCTGGTATATATCTAGTTCTTTTTACCATGATTCGCCTCTTTTATATTTCTTTCAATGGTTTTCCCACTGACTTAATGACAAGCATTCCATCTTCCGAACGAATGGTCACAGTTCTTCCATAATTTTCTCCAACATCTTCTGCTACGATGGGAATATTCTGTTTTTTAAGGTTCTCTTTGACAGCAACAATGTTGGATGCCCCTACGCGGAACACAGACTTAGAATCATTTACAAATCCGAACATATCTGCACCGCCTGCAATTTTAGCAACAATTTTATTTCTGTTCGCCCCTTTTTCCACCATCAGTCTTAGCACTTCCTCTATTCCACTATCTGCAAATTTCGCCTTATTCTGATTTCTTGTAATTTTTGTACTATCCGGCAGCATAATATGAGCAAGACCAGTAATCCTGGTACTCTTGTCATACAATGCAATTCCAATACAGGAACCCAGACCCAAAGTTGTAAGACTATCCGGATAGCTGCATATTTTCAAATCTCCCATAGCTACTTTTATTATTTCACCCATAGTATCATCCCATATTTCTTTGTTTAAGATATTCCCAGAGACTCCAGTATTACTTCATATGATTCTAATTCAAGAACCATGAAAAAATATCCGTTGATATCGCTTTTTTCATTAAAATTATTTTCTATGCATAATACCTTATCCCCTATTTGTCCAAACTGAATGGCCGGAATACTAAGTATCGCTCCTGCCATATCAATTTGTATATGAGGAACGCTTAGAGATATATTTAAGTGAGTCATATTTGAAAGTGCTGACATATATGCGCCAATAATAATATTTCCGATTTCTTTTAATGCAGAAAAATGCATATCCGTAAACGTATCCTCTTCTTTCATGGATTCTGCCCCCATATTGTTCAGTAGAAGATTGATCAATATTCTTGCCGACTCCATATCCAGCATGAACAGTACCATTCCGTCAATATCTCCTTCCAGAGATAGCATGATTGACACCATAAGTTCTTCTTCATTTCCAACTGCAGCCACCAAATCGGAAAACCCAATGAGATTTACTTTCGGAACTTTCATATCTACTTTCTGGTTAATCATGCTTGCCAGTGCAGTCATGGCATTTCCTGCACCAATATTCCCTATTTCTTTCAATACATCATGCTGTACATCGTTTAATTTTTCTAAATCTATTTTTGCCATAGCAAAATCCCTCTCTCTCTACGGTTACTGAACATCAATAACACCATCGATATTCAAAAGAGATATCAAATTTCCCTGATCCTTTCCCACTGATGTAATATATTTGCTGATTTCATCTTTTCCATCACTACGTATTTTTTCGATGTTTTCTTCGTCAAGAGAGACTACTTCCTTTACGGAATCCACCAAAATTCCAATCGCTTCCTGGTGGTCCGGTTTCAAAATAATAATTCTTGTTTTGTCCGTATAAACATCATCTTCCATCCCAAATCTCCGACGGATACTCATGACAGGAATAATTTCTCCACGAACATTCATGACGCCTTTAAAAAATTTCTGTACCATAGGTACTCT
>CALWLV010000173.1 GCA_944381595.1 uncultured Roseburia sp. | reverse complement strand
TCAACAATCTGAACTTCATCATTCTGATTGCTCTTCTTCTCCATCAATTGCCCTCCTCTTATCTGTGGATTATCCCGAATCATTTTAACAGATTCCCATAAAAAATGCAAGAAAGACTTGCAATTTTTGCGAAAACAGAGTATAATACAAAAATGTGATTGTGCACGCGTAGTTTAATGGATAAAACGCGCCTCTCCGGAAGGTGAACTGTGGGTTCGATTCCCGCCGTGTGCATTACACGGAAAACCCGCCGAATTTTCGGCGGGTTTTTTCTTCTTCCTATTCTTCTTTCTGAGTAACCATATTCGTATGTAAATCGTAATAATAAATCTGATACGACAGGATTTCTTCCGTACTCAGTTCCGTATCGTTCACATCCCTGACCATATTCCTTAACTGATTCAGTCCGCATTCCTTTCTATCCGGAATCAAAAGTACCTCATGGACACTGCTTGGAAGAATATATAAATTTGTTTTCATCTTTTCGGCAAAATTCTTTAAAACATTTTGATACAACATACAGGCAGCACCATTGATTTTCTTTACATTGGTCAGAATATACAACTCTTCCGGAGCATCTATAGAAGCTTCTGTCTCCTTCAAATCCATTTTCTGGTCAATGGCTTCTGTCAGAATTTCTCTCATACTGCATAACTCTGCCGGAAATAACTCCGGCGTATTATACAATGCATCCCGATACACATCTCCAATATCTGTATTCCATAATTTTAAATGTTCGTCCCTTACCAGAAAACTGGCGTTTTCAAAATATTGTTTCTGACTATGATTTACCACGACATAAAAAACAATGGCAAGATCCAGATATCGGACATATGGGATTTTCTTCAGGAGTTCCTGATTTTTTTTTTTTTTTTTCAGTTTGTATGCAATTCTTCCCATTATACGCTCATAACATGCAAAATCATTCCGATCCAGTTCGACTACATCCGAGTACTTATGATAAACGTCATATATTTCCTCTATCAGTTCCGGCATAGAGATTCCCTGCTGATATTGTGCAAAATATTGCTCCATATAAATCGTAGGAGAAATATTCTTTCTTCCATCTTTGATAATCAAGCCATCTAATCGAATTCCATTATTCTTATCCACCTGAATTATCATAACCTCTCCGGTATCCATCTTTTTTTGTACACCGGATTTTATTTCATCTAAGAATTCTTTATATGTCATTTCAAAATCTCCTTTTAGTTTGGTATGTACTACAAATCTAAAAGAATTTTGAAGATTCGGTGAGGTAGGATTATCATACTTTCTTTTTAACGAAATGTCAACAAATATTTACAACTTTTTTAACACAATAACTCTATCCTCTATTTTTCCGAATAATTCATAATGACTCTGCAAATATTCTTCTGCCATTTCTGCATTACTCTCTCCATCAGTTCCATCCAGTGCCAAAACGATGTAATCCGTATCCGCTCCCTCAGAAAACCTGTAAATCACATCACGTTCTGCAAGAACAGGAACAAATTTTGTGGATGCCGCTACGGAAGCGTCTTCTGGAATTTGCTTTAATAATTCCCACACATCATCCACCTGTTCGTGATACAGACTGTAATCCTGATAGTATACATTGCGGTCTGAAATGCAGGAGGCTGACATGATCAAGGAGACAACCAGAAGACATATTCCTGTTTTTTTCCCCCGTATTCCCTTTCTCTTACTCAATTCAAGTAATGAAAGATAAATGACCAGAGTTCCTGACGCATAGGTATACTGAAAATAAATACTGTGCTGATATGGATAATTGGACAGCAAATTCAATACCACAAGAGGTATGAGCAGAATGTAGGTTGCCAAATTTCTACTTTGAAGCGGAAGAAATAAAACAGGAAGAAACATCCAAAGCAGAAACTCCAGTTTTTTTTTCTTTATAAGCTGACTCATTACATATGCAGGATCTTTTAGCATATTGAGCACCAGACCACCAATTCCATCGTACTCTGTAATCATCAGATTCTTATATCTTCCAAAGGACGTGATTGCTCCCCCTGCGTCTCCAAAAATCCCCATAAAATGAAATACCACAAAGAAATAAATCACAGAAAACACCATAATCGTCAGTCCGGCAATTTTATCTCTTTTGTCTTTTTTGTAAACGGCTTGAAATAACCCAATGCAGGCTGTGTAAATAGGCGCATCTTCCTTTACCATCAGAATAAGCAATGTGAACACTGTGATTCCTGCAATTTTCTTCCGGTCAAATTTCTCCAAATCGAAAAAATAAAGAAGCCACAATACCAGCGGTGCCAGGAACTTATTTTCATGAAAATCAAAAAACAAACCTCCACGAAGTGCCGGATAACAAAGGTATACAGAACAAATTCCAATCACTGCCAATGGAGACAGTTTTTTCCTTCTGCTCATCAGGTACAATGGAATCACACCTGACGCCACAGCAAGCAGCTGTACGATAATGAGCGTAACCGGATATGGAAATAAGATATAAAATGGCAAAATGAAATAATAAAAAGGAGAGAAATGAACTGCAAAATGTGACAACAATTCATTTCTTTCGCAGGTAGTATAAGGAATCAGCGTCTCCTTCATGTAATAAAACATTTGCACAAAAATGCCAAAATCAAATGTCACTGTTTTAAATAAATATACCCTTAATACAAGCAGCGAACCAAGATATAGAATGGTAATCACTGCAAGAACAAGCAGGAATCCTTTCATATACCGGTCTTTTATCTTCCAATTCTGCAACGTAATCCCACAGCGGTTTAACCCGTAGGAAAAAGCAATGAGAACAAACAAAATCACCACTGCCATATAATAAATATCATGGGTATGAAAGGCAATGTTCATTCCATAAAGAAATACCGACATCAGAAAGAAAATGATGTCGGAATGAATGATTCCATTCCGCTCTAAAAAAATTTCTACCACATGAATTACAATCAATAAAACAAAAAGAATAATCAGATAATTTCTTCCGGAAATCCCCCCTAATGTTTCAATACTGGTATAAAGGGCGTCATCTTTCATCAGAACAAAAATTCCTGTAAATAAAACTGCAGTAATCAATCTGACGATGAAAGATTCCATGATTTTAAATAGTCTTTTTTCCTTCATGATATATATAACAAAGCGGGCCATCCGGCAAATGACCAGATAGCCCGTCTTGCTTATGCTCCTTATTTCTTATACTCTGGATAAATATTCACCAGTTCTGGTATCAATCTTAATCTTATCTCCCTGTTCTACGAACAATGGAACATATACAGTTGCACCTGTTTCTACTACTGCCGGCTTTGTTGCACCTGTAGCAGTGTCACCCTTGAATCCAGGTTCTGTTTCTGTAATCTCAAGTTCTACGAATAATGGTGGCTCAATGGCAAATACAGAACCATTATGAGAACAAATCTTTACCATTTCATTTTCTTTTACAAACTTTAATGCATCTCCAATCTGATCTGAATTTAATGCAATCTGTTCGTAAGTGTTGACATCCATGAAGTTATATAAATCTCCATCTGAATATAAATACTGCATATCCACTCTGTCAATACGAGCCTGTGGGAACTTCTCGGTAGGACGGAATGTTTTTTCTATCACACCGCTACTCTTGATATTTTTTAACTTTGTTCTTACGAACGCAGCGCCCTTACCAGGCTTTACATGCTGGAATTCAACAATCTGATATACATTTCCTTCAATTTCCACTGTAATACCATTCTTAAAATCACCTGCTGAAATCATTCAATTATTCCTCCTTAACTTATGCGTGAAAACGCATGATATCTTATTCTATAATATTTAAGGCATTTTTTCAACTATTTTTTCAAGAAATGCCATTTTTTTTGCTTTTTCCGTGAAGTTTGCTTATAATTTCCTCCGCAATTTCGGAAACACTCTTCTGATCCGTATTGACTATGCAGTCTGCTGCCTGTTTGTAACATTCCTCTCTCTGCTTCAAAAGAGAAGCAATATACTCCACGTTCATATTTCCATTCAAAAGAGGTCTGTCCCTGTTTTCTTTTACCCGGTCATAAATGGTCTGGGGACTGGCAGTAAGCCAGACTACCGTGCCTTTTCCCTGCATCGCATTCCGGTTTTCTTCTCTCAGAGGCGTTCCTCCTCCGCAGGAAAGTATCACCGGATTTCCTGCAAGCAATTCGTTTAGGCATTCCGTCTCCAATCTGCGAAAATAGGATTCCCCCTTTTTCTCAAAGATATCCGGAATGGAGCAGCCTTCCCGGTCTGAGATACAGGCATCCAGATCTGTCTCTTCCATCCCTGTAACTCTGTGAAGTTCCCTGGAAATGGTTGTTTTCCCGGTTCCCATAAATCCAATTAATATAATATGTCCCTGATTCATCATGTCGCATTTTCCTCTGTCTCTTACATTGTTTCTAAAATATTCCATATTTTACCGGCCTCTAATTGCCCCGGTGCAGATGTATGATTTATGGAAGCAAAGGTCATACAGGAGCCAAAGGTCTCACCGGCGATTCGACTGAGCATTCCCATCCTTCCCATGGAAATGGCAATAAATGGAATGTTCAGGGTTCTCTTTGCCTGCAGGGATGCCTGTAATAAAGCGAGGACATCTTCTTCCTTCTGTGGCATCACAGCAATTTTAGCAATGTCTGCCCCCATTTCTTCCATTCGTATTAATTTCTCCACCATTTCCTTAACAGATGGCGTCTGGTTAAAATCATGGCTGGAAACCAACACGAAGACTCCGCATTCTTTTGCCTTCTTTCTGATACGTTCCATAGAGCTATCCCCACAGGATAATTCCACATCTAACAAATCAATCTTTCCGCTGTCCAGACAAAGATTTAACAGTTCTTCATATTCCTCCGGCGTCACCTTCGCCTCCCCGCCTTCTGCACTTGTTCGCAATGTGCAAAGAAGAGGGATATCGCCAAGTACTTCCCGTATTTTTCCAATAGTACCAATTAATTTTGCTGAATCTCTCAAATATGTAAAATAATCGATACGCAGTTCTGTCAAATCCAGACAGACATTGGCTTTTTCAGCCAGGACAGACGCCTGATTTAAAGCCTCCTCTTCTTCTGTCGCTGTAATCGGAACGCAAATCTTTGGCCTTCCTTCTCCCAATGTACAATTTCTGACTCTCATGTTTGTTTACTCCTGTCTTATTTTAATTTCTGCCAAAAAGTCTTCGAAAGAAACCTGCAATTCTTGCAAAAAATCCTTCCTCTTCGTATTCCATACTCTCTATGTCATTATCTGCGTCCTCATCCAGATAAGAAAAGTCCTCGTCCAAATAGGTGTTTCTGTGAAAACTCTGTTTCCTTGCTGAATTGGACAGTCTTCTCTCTTCCTGCCTTCTTCTCTCAATTTCTTCCTGACCAGCATTTAAAAACGCATTCATTTTTGCTTTTCGAACACGTTCCCTGGCATCCTGAAGCTCCTTCATTTTTCTGGCCTTTTCCATCTGTATGGCTCGTTTTTTTGCCTTTCGCCTCTGGTCCCTGACGATTTTTATGACCAACAGCGAAATGATAAATACAGACAAAAATCCGCATCCAATCAAAAATCCAAAATCTCTCTCCTGTTCTTTCTTTGGTCTGTTTCCCTGTCCCGAAAAATCCAATGTTTCCACGGAAGTTTCTCCGGAAGAAAGAAACGCAAACAGCACGGCAATTACAATCAATGCAAAAAGAATAATCAAAACGATGGCAGTATCACTGTCGATTCGTTTCTTTTTCTTCTTTTGGTTTTCCTTCTTTTGTTCTTTTTTCATACTTTATACCATCCTATTCGTATTTTCTCTTCCTTTCTTATTATAACGAAAAGACCATATGGTGTAAAGCATTTGTTCTGTTTGACAAAAAATTAATTTGTGCTAGAATTGTAACAACAAAAAGAAAGGAACTAGGATTATGCAGATAAATGGACATACCGGCTTTACCGGTTTATTAGGAAGTCCTGTGGCACACAGCATTTCCCCGATGATGCACAATGAGGCCTTCCGGCTTTTGAATTTGAATTATGTATATCTGTGTTTTGATGTAGGTGCAGAAGATTTAAAAACTGCGGTGGAAGGATTAAAAACTTTGGGCGTACTTGGATTTAACTGTACCATGCCGGACAAAAACAGAATGTGCGAACTGGCAGATAAGCTTTCTCCTGCAGCAGAGATTATGGGTTCTGTCAATACGGTCTTAAATGAAAATGGAGTTCTTACCGGATATAATACAGATGGAATCGGGTATATGCGTTCTGTAAAGGATGCAGGATATGATATCATAGGAAAAAATATGACCTTGTTAGGAGCCGGCGGATGTGCCACAGCCATTGCTACACAGGCTGCCTTAGACGGAGTATCTGAGATTCGCATCTTCAGCAGAAAAAGCAGATTCTGGGACAGGGCCTGTCATCTGACAGATACCTTGAATAAAAAAACAAACAGTAAGGTTTCACTCTACGAATTTCAGGATGAAAGCGCATTAAAACAAAGTCTTGATACCAGCGATATCCTGACCAATGCAACCTCTGTGGGTATGGCCCCGGACATCGGACAAACCCCAATCCCGGATACTTCTCTGTTTCACGAGGGATTGATTGTATCCGACGCCATTTATAATCCACGGGAAACCCTTCTGTTAAAACAGGCAAAAGAATGTGGCTGCAAGATCTTTAATGGAATGTATATGCTGTTATATCAGGGAGCGGAGGCATTCCGTATCTGGACCGGACAGGAGATGCCGGTGGAGGCAATCAAAGAGAAGTATTTTCAATGATTGCTTTTCCTGGCAGATATGCTAAAAAGGGGTTGTCGGTAAATAACGATTTTTAACTCCTGAATAACAAAAAAGGAACATTCTCCTAAAATCAATACTTTTTAAGTATGATTATTTTTCCGGAGAATGTTCCTTTTTCAATTGCTTTCTAAAT
>CALWLV010000172.1 GCA_944381595.1 uncultured Roseburia sp. | reverse complement strand
GACCGTGGTTTCCTTGCCGGAAAAGAAAAACCATGCATGATGGCATAGAACGCATAGGCCTGGAACATATCCGGAAAAGTTATGGGGAACAGACAGTACTGCAGGATTGTTGTTTTACACTTCAGCCGGGGTCTGTGACAGCACTTATGGGAGAATCAGGAATTGGGAAAACAACAATTCTCAGAATGATTTCTGGATTGGAAAAACCGGATGAGGGAAATATCCGGCCGGAGCGGATGCGTTGTTCTTATGTATTTCAGGAAGATCGGCTGTGTTCTCAGGTAAGCGCAGTGGAGAATTGCAGATTTTTTACAGGAAAAGACAAAGAAATCCGAAAGGAACTGGAACAGCTGCTTCCTTCGGATAAATTAGATTGCCCTGTGAGTCAGTTAAGCGGAGGGATGAGAAGAAGAGTTTCTATCGCAGCCGCCCTGCTCAGAGACAGTGATGTGATATTGATGGACGAGCCATTCAATGGGTTGGATGAAGAGAATAAAAAGAACGTTGCAATGTATATCAAAAATAAACAAAATGGGAGAATTTGTCTTTTTACTACACATAGTCCGGAAGAAGTAAAATTAATGAATGCAGAATGCATAAAACCTTTGACGAAATAGAAAAATAGATGTACAATATATCTAAAAGCAGAAATGTACGGAGGAATGCGAAAAATGAGAAATCGAACTGTTGCGGCAAATTGGAAAATGAATATGCCGCCGAAAGAAACGAAAGAATTTTTGGATAAACTGCTTCCGGAAATCAGAGAAACAGACTTGAATTTGATTATATGTGCTCCTTTTGTGTCAATCCAAACTGTGGTGGACTGTCTGAAGGGAACAAAGATTCATGTGGGCGCTCAGAATATGTATTTTGAAGACAGGGGAGCATATACAGGGGAAATTTCACCTGTGATGCTGAAAGAAATCGGTGTTTCACATGTAATTCTCGGACATTCGGAAAGACGAAAGTATTTTGGTGAAACCAATGAAATTGTGAATAAGAAGATTATCAAAGCTCTGGAACATGGACTTGTGCCTATGGCTTGTTGTGGAGAATCTTTGAAGATTCGTGGAGACGGCCTTGCAAAACAGTACATACATCGTCAAATTATGGAAATGCTTCAGGGAGTCAGAAAAGAAGATGTAAGCAAATGCATCTTTTCTTACGAACCAATCTGGGCAATTGGCACTGGAATAGGAGCGACGAAAGAACAGGCAGAGGAAGGCTGTATGGAAATTCGCCGTTGTATCGAGAGTATGTATGGCTCAGAGACATCAAACAATGTAACGGTCTTATATGGCGGCAGCGTAAATTCGTCCAATGCACATACCATATTCCCGATTCAGGATATTGATGGAGGATTGCTTGGAACAGCCGGCCTTAGTATGGATTTTGCCAGGGTAGTAAAGATTCGGGAAGAATATAAGTAGTGATATAAAAGCAGGAAAGGAATGAACCAGATGTTAAAAAAGTACAAGCTTAGGGGGCAGAAAGAGCAGAAAGAGCAAAAAGAGCAAAAAGAGCAGATGAATCAAACGAATTCAAAAGAAGGGAAGAAAGAAAAGAAACCAAAGAAGGTAAAAGCAAAAAGAAAAGACAAGGCAGAGAAAGCGCCAAAGGCCGAAAAAGCGGAAAAGGCGGAAAAGAGAAAAGAAAAAAAAGCTAAAAAAGAAAAGATTGTAAGAACAAAAAAGAAAGGCAAAAAGGCTTCGGATGCATCACAGAAAAAGAACATCAAGAAGCTGGGAAACAGAGTTCTTTTAATTATCCTTCCGGTTGTTACCATAGGAATGGTTGTTCTTACGGTCATCAGTGTTCAGTTTAGCGGCAAGAATCTGGAATCTTCCATATCGAACCGTATGCAGGCAGAACTTCAGGTTCAGGTAGATAAAGTGAGCAATTATTTTACAAGAATCATTGATATAGCAGATACTTTGGAAACCACTGTAAGTCAGGCATTCCAGCAGGTGGATCAGGCTACCTATGAACAGCAATTGATCGACATTGTAACAAAGAATGATATTGTATTGGGAAGTGGTATCTGGTTTGAGCCAAATGTATACAATGCTGAACAGCAGTATATGGGATTGTATGCACAGAGAAAAGATGGAAAAATTGAGATCAATGATGACTATAATACCGATGACAATGGATATTTTAAACAGAATTTCTATAATATCGCAAAGACAGCCACAGATGTTGTTTTGATTGAGCCGTTTTATGATCTTACATTAAGGTGTTATAAGGTGACAGCGGTAGTGCCAATGTATCAGGGAGAAACCTTTATCGGTTGTGTAACTGTGGATGTCAGTCTGGATAGTATCATTGAGCTGATTGAGGGAATTCAGATTGGAGAGCATGCAAAAGCAACACTTCTTTCCGAATCCGGTCGTTATCTGGCAGGAAGTTCCGAAAAGAATCTTTCCAAACGTACCAAGATTGTAGAGGAACAGAACCAATCTCTTGCCCAGGCAGGACGTCAGATTATTGATCATAATGAGGGTGAAACCTACTATACGGAAGATGGAGTGGTATACCGCGTCTACTATAATACATTGGAGTTAAATGGATGGAAGGTATTTATCAGCGTTCCGGAATCTGAGGTACTTCGTTCCGTAAGAGAAATGGGATACGTTCTTGTAGGAGTATGTATCGTCATAGTTGTTGTGACAGGAATTATGATTGTATTGCAGATTCAGAGAATCATCAAGAAAATCAATCGTGTGAACAACTTCGTCGGTAAACTGGCAGAAGGTGATTTTACCGTTGAACCGGTGCATATCAAACACAATGATGAAATTGGTTTAATGGAAGAAGCTCTGAATACCATGTACGCAAAAAACAAAGGCGTATTGGAACAAATTGCAGAACTGTCCAGCAATCTGGAAGATTCCAGCCGGCATTTGTTTGGTACGGTACGGAAAATGCAGGATCAGTTCCGCGATATTCAGAATCATATGAATGAAGTCAACGAATCCATGATGACAGTGGGTGCTGCAACGGAAGAAGTTACTGCTTCTGCGGAAGAAGTTCTTTCTAATATCAACATTCTTGCCGGAGAAACGGATAACAGCAGGCAGATGGTATCTGAAATCAGAAGCAGAGCCATCAGTGAAGGAGATAACAGCCGTAATGCATATGATTCTGCAATACAATTAGCTTCCGACTTTGAACGCAAACTTCAGGATACCATGGAAGATGCCAAAGTTGTGGAAAATATCGGTGAACTGGCTACTGTGATATCCGAAATTGCAGATCAGATTGATTTATTATCCCTGAATGCTTCTATTGAAGCAGCTCATGCAGGAGAACAGGGAAAAGGATTTGCAGTGGTTGCAACAGAAATCGGAAAACTGGCAAAAGGTACTTCGGAAGCGGTTGGAAGAATTCAGCATACAATCTTGGATGTACAGAATGCATTCGATGAGTTGAGTTCTGCTGCAGAAGGAATCCTTGCATTTGTAAAATATACGGTTACACCGGATTATGACAGATTCGTCGGTGTTGCAGAACAATATGGAAAGGATGCAGAAAGCATTGCTTCCTTAACTCAGAATATTTCTGATATGTCAAACAATGTAAAAACGATTATGACAGAGGTATCCGATGCAATCCAGAGTATTGCGGAGGCATCTCAGAACACTGCAGATATCAGCAGCGGCATTATGCTGGTGGTAGAAGAAGTGACAGATGATGTCAAAGGAATCTCAGATATGTCAGAAGATAACAGCAGTATTGCGGAAAATCTGCACAATGTAGTAGGACGATTCAAGTTATAAAAAATAGATATGAAAAAAGGAAGTATATTTTATACTTCCTTTTTTCATATCTAAAAAAATAAATTAAAGCATTAAGCTCTCTCAACAAAACCAGATCTTAAACATCTTGTACATACATACATTTTCTGAGCAGCTCCATCTACATTCACTCTTACAGATTTTACGTTAGACTTCCAGATTCTGTTTGTTCTTCTATGAGAATGGCTCACATTATTTCCAAAGTGAGCAGCTTTACTACAAATTGCACATTTTGCCATAATTCACACCTCCTTGATATAAGAGTAGCCGGTCATATGACCACAACAAAAAGTATTCTATCAAAATTCTTTTCATTTTGCAAGCTTTTTTAATAATTTTATTAAAAATCTTTTCATTTTATTTCTTTTATGATATACTATGTAAAATAACGTTATTGATATGAAGGAGGACTTACTATGAAGGGGACAATTACAACTGCAAATGGTAATGTTACAATAGACGAAAATGTCATTGCGAAATATGCTGGCACAGTAGCTGTAGGATGTTTCGGAATCGTTGGTATGGCCGCAATCAGCATGAAAGACGGACTGGTGAAACTTTTAAAGAAAGAAAGTCTGACCAAAGGAATTCATGTGGATGTGGACCAGAATAATGAAGTGACTTTAAGCTTTCATGTGATTATCGCTTATGGTGTATCAATTTTTACCGTATCAGACAATCTGGTGCACAGTGTGAAATATGAAGTAGAACAGTTTACGGGATTAAAGGTGAAGAAAATCAACGTCTATGTGGAAGGCGTGAGAATTATTGATTAAATCATTAGGAGGAACCAATCGTGGTGAAAACATTAGATGCAGCACTGGCACAGAAGATGTTTCTTGCGGGTGCTAAGAATCTTGAAGCGAAGAAAGAATGGATTAATGAGTTAAATGTATTTCCGGTTCCGGATGGAGATACCGGCACGAATATGACTCTTACAATTATGTCAGCAGCAAAGGAAGTAGCGGCTTTGCAACAACCGGATTTTCCGGCACTCTGTAAAGCAATTTCTACCGGCTCCCTACGTGGGGCAAGGGGTAATTCCGGTGTTATTTTATCACAGCTGTTTCGTGGATTTACGAAGGAAGTCAAAGAAGTAGAAGAAATAAACAGCACCGTGTTGGCCCGTTCTTTTGAGCGAGCAGTGGAAACTGCATACAAGGCAGTTATGAAACCGAAAGAGGGTACCATTCTTACCGTTGCAAAGGGAATTGCAGAGAAAGCGGTTGAACTTGCTAAGGAAACAGATGATTTAGAGGTAATTATCCGGGAAGCAATCGAATATGGAGACGAAGTGTTAAACAAGACTCCGGAGATGCTTCCGATTCTCAAACAGGCAGGAGTGGTAGACTCCGGCGGACAGGGATTGATGCAGGTATTAAAGGGTGCCTATGATGTGTTCCTGGGAAAAGAGATTTCCTTTGATATGGAGGGAGTGTCCCCAATGTCTCAGGCTTCCGCATCCCAGCGTTCTGCCGCATTGACAGAGACATTGAATGAAGCCGATATCCGTTATGGATACTGTACTGAGTTTATCATTATGTTAGAGAAACCATATAATGAGAAGTCAGAACAGGAATTAAAAGGATATCTGGAATCCATTGGAGATTCTCTTGTAGTAGTATCAGATGAAGATATTGTAAAGATTCATGTACACACCAATGATCCGGGTCTTGCCATCCAGAAAGGTCTGCAATATGGTTCACTGACCAAGATGAAGATTGATAATATGAGAGAAGAACATCATGAGAGACTGATTCAGGGTGCACCGAACATGGAACAAAAGGAAGAGCCAAAGGCAGTACAGAATCAGGAATGGAAGGAATATGGATTTATTGCCGTTTCCATCGGAAAAGGTCTGAACCAGATTTTTGAAGGTTTAGGTGTGGATTACGTGATTGAGGGCGGTCAGACGATGAATCCAAGTACGGAGGATATTCTGGATGCCATTGAAAAAGTGAATGCTAAGACCATTTATGTATTTCCAAATAATAAGAATATTATTCTTGCTGCAAATCAGGCAGTATCCCTTGTTGAGGATAAGGAGGTTATTGTGATTCCATCCAAAACCATTCCTCAGGGAATTACGGCTATGATTAACTTTATGGAAGGTCAGGATGCTGTTGTCAATGCGGAAAACATGACAGCAGAGATGCAAAATGTGAAGACCGGAGAAGTAACCTATGCGGTACGGGATACCCAGATTGATGGTAAAGTAATCAAAGAAAATAATATTATGGGAATCGGAGATCAGGGAATTGTGTCCGTTGGAGAAAATGTGAAAGATACAACACTGGATATGATTGAGGAACTGATGACAGAGGAAAGTGAATTAATCAGTATTTATTACGGAGAAGGTGTAACAGAAGAGGATGCAAGAGAGATTGCAGATAAAGTGACGGAACGTCATCCGGGAATTGAGTGTGAAGTGAATTATGGTGGACAGCCAGTATATTACTATGTCATATCAGTAGAGTAGCAGGATTTTGAGAAGGAAGTGGTGTGGTGTCAGCTGCACCACTTTTATTCATAAATGATACAGACCAGGAGCAGAAGGACAGATGAACATCAGGGAAGTCAAAGGAATTGGGGAAAAGACAGAGAAACTTTTTCAGAAACTTGGTATTTTTACAACAGAAGAATTGCTGGAATTTTATCCAAGAAATTATGATCGTTATCAACGGCCAATTACCATTCGGGAGCTGGATAATGAAAGTGTGGCTGCATTTCAATGTGTGATTACATCCTCACCGGTGATACGTCAGGTAAGGAAACGTTCCATTCTTATTATCAATGCAAAAGACGCAAATGGTGAGGCACTGACCATCAAATGGTATAATATGCCTTTTTTGCGTGTTAAATTTCGAATCGGTATGCACTTTATATTCCGTGGCAGGATATCCAGAAATCAGTTCTACGGGAAGGACGGGAATGAGGGAGAAATCATACTGGAGCAGCCGGAAATTTACGGATTGG
>CALWLV010000171.1 GCA_944381595.1 uncultured Roseburia sp. | reverse complement strand
CCGATCTAAATATAGATAGGCCAACGCTGTCTCTAATTCAAAAACCGTGGGCAGCCTGCCCTGACTGTCAGCCTCTTCCATCACCGGGTGCATTTCTTCCACAAGCGCTGAAAATTCTTCCTCGGATATCTTTTTATCATTCACAGTAAGATTCTCCCATTTCTCAAAGACAACCGGGGAATTATATTTTCCCACCCGATACCCGGCTTCCATCAATATGGACGTCAAAAAGGAGGAGGCCGAACCTTTTCCATTGGTCCCTGCCACATGAATGACCTTCACCTGATTTTGAGGATTTCCAAGTTTATTCATAAATGCCTTCAGATTATCCAATCCCAGATCCATGAAATGGTTGGAAAATCCATAAAAAAATTCCTCTGCTTCCATTCTTTTCTCCTGTAACAGAAAACTGCCCCCTTTGGCTTGCGCCCGTAGGAGGCAGTCTATAATTCCATCTTCTATCCTTCCAGTTTCTTAATAACCGCACAATTCGGTGTTTCCACCTTCATCGGCTTGCCATGCTGAATCAGCAGTCCATTCTCATAATCAATGGTAAAGAAGGTAATCTCATTTGACTCATGATTCAGGGAAGCAATATGTTTATTATCCGGGAAAATACACATATTTTTCGGATAATCACCACTGATTGGCAGCACACAGTTCTTGGTCAATAGTCCTGTCTTCTCATCTCTTACAAAGAATGCAATACTATTATCCCCTGCATTGGAACAGAAGATATATTTTCCATCCACAGACTGCTTAATGGCTGCCACAGCACTTTTATCATTATAACTTTTTCCCAAAGTACTAATTTGCTGAATCATCTCAAAGTGAGGCATACCATCATCACTGTTATAGGTATATACATTCACGCAGTTCTTTAACTGACAGATCAGATACGCAAACTTTCCGTCCGGACTAAATACCATACTTCTCGGTGAAGATTCCAGTTCACATCTTAAAATATCCACCAGTTTGATAGAACCTGTCCTATGGTCAAAGCCATACAATTTTACCTGATCCAATCCTACGTCACTGGCTGTCAGAAACTTGCCATCCGGAGTAATTCTTGCACAGGTGATATGAGGTCTGTAATTCCGTTCCGCAATGGAGCCCATACCTTTATGAAATACTTCTGCCGTCATCTCCCCCACACTTCCGTCCGGGCAAATACGAACTACAGAAGCTTTTCCATCATGATATCCTGCGGTAAAAATATATTGATCGTCTGCGCTGAGACTGATATGACATGCTCTCATACCATTGATGGAACCAAGATTCACAAATTCCAGGTCTCCATCGGGATGAATTTTAAAAGAAGAAATTCCCAAATCAGATACGGAATACAGAAAATCTGAATGATTGGCCAATCTCATATAAGAAGGATTTCCCACTTTCACTTCCTTCACCGGAGTAAAAACACCTTCTTCTATATCGCAATCACAGATTGTAATTCCCTTTGCATTTCCATGGGTATAAGAACCCACATAAGCCACATATTTCTCTGCCATCTCTTTCCTACCTCCAGCTGCGTTATTTTTACTTCATATATAAAAGTATTATAACATATTATTGTCTTTGAAACAAGTTTTCGGAAATGAAATTTACTATTTTTATAACAACTGGGCAAAAAAGGAGGCTCCAACCACCGTCATCAAACCTGCCACCGCAATGGCAAGGCTGCTCATAGCCCCTTCAATTTCTCCCATTTCCAGTGCTTTTGCCGTTCCCATGGCATGGCTGGCGGAACCGATTGCAACTCCTTTGGCAATAGGCTCCTGAATTTTAAAAATTTTGCACACAGATTCTGCAAGAATGGCTCCGATAATTCCAGTCAGAATAATGGACGCAATGGTAATGGTCACAATTCCTCCCGCCTCTTCTGAAATTGCCATTCCAATAGCGGTGGTGATGGACTTTGGAAGCATGGTCACATACTCTGTATGTGTCATACCAAACAGGACAGCAAACAACAATGTGCTGAACAAACTTGCCAACACTCCCGACAGAATTCCAAGGATAACCGCCAGCATATTCTTTTTTAACAATTCTATCTGCTGATAAAGTGGGATAGCAAGACATACCGTAGCCGGAGTCAGCAGATAACTCAGATATTTGGCACCTTCGTTATAGGTATCATAGTCAATCCGGAATAATAGCAAAAAGCCAATCACAAATACAACCGAAACCAGCAAAGGATTAAAGATTGGAATCGAAAACTTTTTCTTTAAAAACAGTCCTAACTCGTAACCAATCAGACTGATAGCCACACCAAAAAAAGTAAAATTTGCAAATATGTCTTTCATTCTTCCTTTCCTTTCCGCTTTTTCTTCTCTCTGCGTATGAAATATTGCGCGGTATGTCCTGCACAAACCATTGCAATCACCGTTACTACCACCGTAATGACGGAAAATGGCAGCAGAATTGGCTGCAAATCCTTCCAGGATGTCATCAGTGCCACAGCTGCCGGAATAAACATCACAGGCATAATCTCCACCAGAAATAGTCCTGCATCTTTCACACTTTCCAGCGAGAGTACCTTTGTTCCCAAAAGTACCAGCATAATCACAAGTCCATATATACTTGCGGGAATGGGAAGCGGAATTACATATCTTAACACCTCTCCGATGAGTGAGATTCCTATAATAATAGCAAATTGTCTTAAGTACTTCATCTTTCTCCTCTTTTCTATTTTAAAATATTTTTTCAATATACCACGAACGGATAAAATATACAATATATATAATGCTAATATTCTTCCTTTTCTGTTCATATATTTTATTAATATTTTTTTCGGATGATAAAAATGAATAATCAAAAAATCGAAAATTTATTGAATCTGTCTTTGGAAGCCAGCCCGGAGGAACGTACCAAATCACCGGATTTGTCTGCGGGATTTAACGAGGAGACGAATACCTGGACTCTTATCCTGCGATACATCCGAAACCTTGACGTTCTAAAAGAATTCGGATTAACGCCCACTTACCTCCTTGGACAATATGCCATTGTGGATGTGCCGGAGCGTCTGGTCGATCCCATTGCCTCCCTGGAAGAAGTAGTCTATGTAGAAAAGCCAAAAAACCTTTCTTTCACCGTAACAGAAGGCAGACGAACTTCCTGTGTCAGTGATGTGCAGTCCTCCGTGGCTTCCTCAGGAAATCCGGCTGAACTTTCCTTATATGGAACCGGATGTATTGTTGGAATTATTGACAGCGGCATCGACTATGCCAATCCTGTGTTTCGCAAAGAGGACGGCACAACCCGAATTCTTGGAATCTGGGATCAGACAATAGATGGAAACCCACCTGAGGGGTATTATTGGGGAACCTATTATGACCAGAATCAAATCAACGAAGCACTGACTTTTTCTTCTTCCATAGAACAGCAAAGGATTGTTCCCACCCGCGATACTTCCGGACATGGTACCGCCGTAGCTTCCATCGCAGCGGGAAATTTTGCGGAAGATAAAACAAACAGCCTTGGTATGGCTACCCGCAGTGATCTTTTGGTTGTAAAATTGGGAAACCGTTCATCCAACTCCTTTCCCCGCACCAGCGAACTAATGCAAGCCATTGATTTTGCCGTAAAAAAAGCAATTTCCCTCAATCGTCCTCTGGCACTGAATCTAAGTTTTGGAAACAGCTATGGTTCCCATACCGGCAGTTCCCTGCTGGAAACCTATATCGATACGGCTGCCTCCGCAGGTATTACTTCTATTATAATAGGAACAGGAAATGAAGGGATTGCAGCAGGTCATGCCTCGGGAATCTTATCTTCCGGAAATAACGTAGCGGTAGAACTGTCTGTCTCAGAATTTGAACCAAATCTAAATGTACAAATATGGAAGGCTTACTATGACCAGATGCGATTTCGCATCATATCCCCCAACGGTGAAAGTTATGATATTCCAGGGAATGGTCCCGCAGCCTATCGCTACCGGGTACAGAATACAGAGTTACTAATCTATTATGGAGAGCCAAATCCTTACAGTCTGTACCAGGAAATTTATCTGGACTTTTTGCCTCTCGGTTCTTACCTAAACAACGGTCTCTGGCAAATTGAAATCTCCGGTTCTAAAATCATCAATGGAGAATATCATCTGTGGCTTCCCGTCCGTACTGCCATAAATGGGAGCCGGTTCACTATGCCTACGCCTTTCACCACATTGACCATTCCATCTACCGCTGCAAAGGCCATAACCGTGGGGGCTTATGATTCCTATAATTTCTCCTATGCACAATTCTCAGGAAGAGGATATGAACGGTCTTCTGCCAACCTGCGCAATGTGTTAAAACCGGATATCGTCGCTCCCGGTGTGGATATTACCACCGCTGTTCCCGGCGGAGGATTTATCTTAAACAGCGGAACTTCCATGGCGGCTCCTTTTGTTACCGGAGCAGCAGCTATGCTGATGGAATGGGGCATTGTAAGAAAAAATGATATCTTCCTGTATGGAGAAAAACTGAAAGCTTATCTGTTAAATGGAGCAAAACCTTTAACCGGTTTCGACCAGTATCCAAATCCCTATATCGGATGGGGAACACTTTGTGTACGGAATTCTTTACCTGTATAAAAAGCAAATAAGCAGGTACCAAAATACCTGCTTATTTGTATCTTATCCAATTGGAATTAACTCACTAAATCCATCGTCGGAGCCTTCCTGTTCTTCCACCTGGATTCCCGATTCCGTCGTAGTTTCCTGTTCTGTTGTGGTTTCCACAACCAATTGATTATTTTCATTTGCTTCCCGGTTGTTTCTTCCGCTTACATACACAACCACACAAAGAATCAAAATCACTGCCGCAACAACGGCCAGAATCACTTCTATTTTCTTGCTCTTCATCTTTCTTTATCCTTTCGTTATAGTTCTATTTGTATGAAATTGCATTCCAGAAGTTCTGTATATTCTCTCCCTGCAATTTTCTAATTTTCTCTTCTATCGCTTCTTTTTTAGCCTTATATTCTGAAATCAATTCCGAATTTCTATCCATCAGAGATTGCCAGTCCTTTTGATAACTTTGAAACGTTCCCACTTTTACAAGACCATATTCCTGTATTGTTTCACAATATTGATTCAAACGATATACACTGCTATGTCTCTCATCCCAGGGAGCGCTTCCTTCCACTTCCAGAAAACGCAATGCTATGGAAGTCCCCTGTTCCTCTAATGTGTTCAATTCGCTTTCTAAATCTGTGTAATAGTAAGGTGCTTTTTTCATTCCCATCCGGATAACATTCTCCGTATCCAAATAGGTCTGAGCATTGTTCGTATTGGTTTCCACGGTTGCATAGAATGTAATCCCATAATCAGAAAAATAAGGCAAAACCGAATCCACCATTTCTCCTTCCTGCAATACATAAGTTGTAGGGGGCTGCATATCCTGATGTTCAAAATATGCCATGGTTTCCTCCATATAAGATTTCCACTTGTCTACCACCGGATCCGCCATATACTGATACAACATATTTCCTGCTTCTGTCTCAATGGCACCTTCCCAGCCTTTGGCAATCAGTTCCTGATATTCCTCTATGCTGATACATCCAGGCATTCCAGGCAAATTTGTTCCATCAAATACAATCACTCCCGGGTAACCATACTGCTCCAAAGTCCGAATCACCCCTCGATAGGAACTATCTTCAAACTCTGTGAAACAAAAGATAATCTGGGACTGCCATCCACTGTCCTGGATGATTCCCCCGTTCAGATTATCCAATTCCTGCTCCAACTGTGAAATCTGCTGCTCTATCTCTATCCTTTTGAGATCTGCGTTCTCTATCTCTCTCTGCTCTTCCATCAGCTTTCTTTGTTCCTGTATCACCATAAGACCGACTAACATACAGGCACATAAAAGCAAACAAAAAGGAATTACATAATGCAATATGAAATTTTTCCTGTAATTACTTAATCTGTGTCTCATATTTTCCATATCCATCGAATTCCTTATATTTTTCTTATTAGTATGGTACAGGCATGGACAAATCCATGCCTGTATCTATGTATGTTTTACCTTCTTTTACAACTCATTATGAAATGCTATCATAAGATACAGACTTAATTCCTGTATCCTGAGTATCAATTCCAAGAGAAATGTCGCTATTTGCTGTCAGACCACCGGAAGTGGTAATAATATCTTCTGATACCCATTTTGTAACGGTTACTACCGGAGTTTCATATCTTTTCTTCATAACCTATTCTCCTTTATTTCTTACTTAACGATATTTGCCATATTAATGGTATATTCTTTGTCTACAAAATCTTTTGCTCCATCACTTGAGCCAACGAGCGTATAAGATGGTCTTACATATACCACACCGTCTGCAGGAACATCCTTAATTTCAGTAACGATAAAATAATTACCATCTGCTGCTTCTACTTTGGATCCATTTGCCATGATAGACTTAAATACAACAGTACTTAACTGTGCTTCTGCTGATGCAGTTGCCTGTGCAGTCTTTGTGCAACGGAAACCTGCTCCTGCATAACTGTCAAGATCTGCAATTCCAACTTCTGCAACGACTCTGACGGTATACTCACCATCTGTTTCTTTCTTATACTGTGCGTATACGGATGCATCCTTATCTACATTACTTGCATCTGCAACACTTGTATCTGCTGCAACATTCACTAATGCAGTAACCTCATCAGCTGATAACGCTTTATTATATATTCTTACATCATCCATCATACCAGCATATGCATCCCAATTCCAATCCCAATTACCAGGAGTAATAAATGTACCTAATCTAAAACTAGTCCTTCCAGACTTCCCTAATTCAGCCAAAAAACTTAAAATTCTATTACAATGAGTCGCATCTGTATCGGTGTATAATAAATTCTGATCT
>CALWLV010000170.1 GCA_944381595.1 uncultured Roseburia sp. | reverse complement strand
GGTTTAAATGAATATATTAATCTAAGAAGATAATCCTGAACAGGCTGACGGATTATACCAATATCTGAAAGAATTTCAGAAAGAATGGAATATTTATCAAGTCAGTGCTTACGAACAGGCTGTGATGTTATCGAAGAAAATTACGATGGATTTATTTTTTTTGGATATCGAATTAAACGAAGAAAAAACCGGTCTTGATTTTGGTTATGAGCTTCGTCACAGTGAAATGTATGCGGAGAAACCAATTATCTATCTGTCCGTGCGGACGGACTGTGTTTTTCCTGCAATCAATGACCTGCACTGCTACGGATATCTTCCGAAACCATATACAAGGGAGCATATTCAGAAACTTCTAAACAGTCTGAAGAATAGAACCCCCGAAGTCAAAGAAGAAACAGTGATTCTGCGAGACAAGAACGGAATCGCCTTTCGACTTTTCCCATCGGATATTCTCTATGTTGTCACAGAAAACAGGCGTCTGCACATCTATAGCAGGAACAATGAATATCTGACTCAGTATATGTCCCTTCAGGAATTTCGTGAAAAATTCCCCCGCATGCTTCAGATTCATCGCAAATATCTGGTGAATCCTTCCTGCATCCAAAACTATGACCGGACCACCAGTCTGCTTGCTGCTGCCGGAAAATCCCTTCCGGTTGGACGAAACTTTAAAGAAAATTTGAAAAATCTCTAATCAAAATACCTCTCCGAGAACAGGTTTTCTGTTCCCAAAGAGGTATTTCAAACTTAAGCTTCTGTATTTGCTTTTTCCACTTCCTGAATCGCTGCCTTCTTCATAGGAATACGGCAGTTCTTGTTGTTCCCAAATTCTACAATGACTGTATCTTCTTCCACACCGATTACAACGCCATAGAATCCCGATGTGGTAAGTACGCTGTCGCCTGCTTCTACAGAATTCTGAAGAGCAGCCATCTTCTGCTGTTCCTTCTTCTGCGGTTTTACCATTAAAAAGTAAATTGCCACACCGAAAATTACGATGTAAAGTACGATTCCGATAAGACTTCCTGCTGTGGATGCTGTTGCTAAAATTGATGTCATCTTTCCTCCATTTCTGCTGTGATACAGCATAGACAATTATTTATGATTTATTTTATTGGCTTCAAAGCCTTCCAGCTTTGCTTTCTTATACTGGGCGAATCTGCCCTCATCCAGTGCCTGACGAATTTCCTCCATCATTTTATTATAAAAATACAGATTATGCAAGACGCATAAACGCATTCCCAACATTTCTTTTGCTTTTAACAAATGACGAATGTAGGCTCTGCTATACCTGGAACAAGCAGGACAGCCGCAACCTTCTTCAATCGGGCTTTCATCCAGCTCATATTTGGCATTGAATAAATTTAATTTTCCATAATTGGTATACACATGACCATGACGTCCATTTCTGGTCGGATACACACAGTCAAAAAAGTCCACACCACGCTCCACTGCTTCCAAAATATTCGCCGGTGTTCCCACTCCCATCAGATAGGTCGGTTTATTCTCCGGAAGATACGGTACCGTCTCCTCTATAATATGGTACATCTCCTCATGGCTTTCCCCCACTGCAAGTCCACCAAGGGCATAACCGTCCAAATCCAGTTCTGAGATTACTTTCGCATGCTCCTTGCGAATATCTTCAAAGGTTCCCCCCTGATTGATGCCAAAAAGCATCTGATGTTTGTTAATGGTATCCGGCAGACTGTTTAACCGATTCATCTCCACCTTACAGCGTTTCAGCCATCTGGTGGTTCGATCAACAGAATCCTGCATATATTTTCTGGTTGCAGGATGAGGCGGACACTCATCAAAGGCCATCGCTATGGTAGATGCCAGATTGGACTGAATCTGCATACTCTCCTCTGGTCCCATAAAGATTTTGTGTCCATCAATATGAGAATTAAAATACACGCCTTCTTCTTTAATTTTTCGAAGTCCTGCCAGTGAAAACACCTGAAATCCACCGGAATCGGTAAGAATCGGCTTATTCCATGACATGAATTTATGCAATCCGCCCAGCTGTCTGACAATCTTGTCCCCTGGTCTTACATGAAGATGATAGGTATTGGACAATTCCACCTGTGTTCCAATCCGTTCCAAATCTTCCGTCGAAACTGCTCCTTTTATGGCTGCCACAGTACCTACATTCATAAATACCGGCGTCTGTATCACACCGTGAACTGTATGAAATTCGCCACGCTTGGCCATTCCTTCTTTTTTCAATAATCGATACATAAATACATTTCCTCATTCAAAAATGGTATACATATGCATTATATTGCATATTTACAAAAAGTCAAGTGAATAATTTTTAAACATTTCCCCCAAACCGAATAATTCTTCTCTTTCTGCACAGACTAAATCAGACACAAGTATATGTTTTTTTGGGGGATTTCTTTATGACAAAACAGGATTTTATCAAATGCGGCATAGCCGGCTGGTGTCTGGAAGTTCTCTGGACAGGTGGAATCAGCTGCCTGAATCATGATTTATCCATGACTTCTTCCACCTCCCTGCTCATGTTTCCAATTTACGGTCTCGGTGCCTTTATCAAACCAATTTCCTCTTTCCTATCCGGCAATACCATACTGTTCCGGGGCGCTTTCTATATGGTGTGTATCTTTGCGGCGGAATATACCACCGGAAGCATTCTGAAATCTCTTGGTATCTGCCCATGGAATTACAGTAATGCCAAATACAATATAAACGGGCTCGTAAGACTTGATTACGCGCCCGTATGGTTTACCGTCGGTTTACTTTTTGAAAAACTTCTGAATCCCACTGAGTGTAGAAGTCATACTTACAAGAAGTAAATCTAACACAGTTATGGCTGTCATGGCTTCCACCACTACCACTGCCCTTGGGACAATGATTGGATCATGACGGCCTTTGATATTAATTTCTATATTTTCGTGATTTTTATTGATGGTATTCTGTGTTTGAAAGATGGATGCGGTCGGCTTAAAGGCTGCCCGAATGACCACATCTGAACCATCGCTGATTCCTCCAAGAATCCCGCCTGCATTGTTCGTACGCTTACATACTTTGCCATTATCCATATAAAACTGGTCATTGTCCTGAGAACCGCACATCTTTGCTGCTTTAAATCCTGCTCCAATTTCCACGGCTTTTACCGCACCTATGGAAAAAAGTGCCTGCCCCAGCTTTGCATCCAGCTTATCAAATACCGGTTCTCCAACGCCCGGCATAAGATTTTTGACAACACATTCCACCACGCCGCCAACGGAATCTTTTTCCTTCATTTTTTCGGAAAGCAATTCCTGTGCCAGTCCGGCTGCTTCGGCATCCGGCATACATACCGGATTTTCCAGACGTTCTTCCAGATTAAAACGGCTATTATCTATCTCAATATCACCGATGGATTTCGTGTATGCATATACCTGAATGCCCAGTTCTTTCAACAATTTGGCAGCAATGGCTCCCGCTGCCACCCTTGCTATGGTCTCCCGGCCAGAGGAACGTCCACCGCCTCTGTAATCCCGGAATCCGTATTTTTCATCAAAGGTATAGTCCGCATGTCCCGGTCGATAATAATTGGCAATATCGGAATAGTCTTTGGATCTTTGCGTATGGTTAAACACAATCATGGAAATAGGCGTTCCTGTTGTCTTTCCCTCAAATACCCCGGAAAGAATTTCCACTGCGTCTTCCTCTTTTCTTGGAGTGGCAAATTTTGACTGTCCTGGTTTTCTTCTGTCTAAGTACACCTGGATATCTTCTTCACAGAGCGGAAGTCCTGCCGGGCAGCCATCCACCACAACACCTACTCCTTTTCCATGGGATTCTCCCCATGTGGATATCCTGAAAATTGTTCCAAATGTTGAACCTGCCATGCTGCACCTCTTCTATTCGTAAATTGGATATTTATCCGTTAATTCTTTCACCAGTTTCATGGCAGCATCCCGATTGGCGTCCACATCTTTGACCAGAAGTGAAATTGCCTCTGCGATGGTATCCATATCTGCCGTATTCATTCCTCTTGTGGTAACAGCCGGAGTACCAATCCGAATTCCGCTTGTGACAAATGGTGACTGTGGATCTTTTGGAATGGTGTTTTTATTACAGGTGATATTTGCTGCATCCAGTAATTTCTCACACTGCTTTCCGGTAATATTCATATTTCTTAAATCCACCAGCATCAGATGATTATCTGTTCCACCGGAGACAAGGCGGAAATCTCTGTCCATTAATCCCTTTGCAAGGGCTGCCGCATTGTCTTTTACATTTTTCATATAGGTTTTATACTCATCACTCAATGCTTCTTTGAAACATACTGCCTTTGCAGCAATGACATGCATCAGAGGACCTCCCTGAATTCCCGGGAATACTGCTTTGTTGAAGTTAAACTTTTCATTGACTTCATTGCTGCTAAGAATCATACCGCCTCTTGGTCCACGCAATGTTTTGTGGGTGGTGGTTGTTGTCACATGTGCATATGGAATTGGACTCATATGCAGACCTGCTGCCACCAGACCAGCAATGTGTGCCATATCCACCATGAGATAAGCTCCTACCTCATCTGCGATTTCACGGAATTTCCTGAAGTCAATTTCTCTTGGATATGCGCTGGCGCCGGCCACAATCAATTTTGGCTTAGCTTCTTTTGCAATTTTCAATACTTCATCATAATCGATATATCCATCTTCATTTACCCCATAAGGTACAATATGGAAGTATTTTCCGGACATATTGACTGGTGAACCATGTGTCAGATGTCCTCCATCGGACAATCCCATTCCCATCACGGTATCTCCAGGCGTGAGCATGGCAAAGAATACTGCCATGTTTGCCTGAGCTCCGGAATGTGGCTGAACATTCACATACTCGCATCCAAAGAGTTCTTTGGCACGTTCTCTTGCCAGATCTTCTACCACATCCACATATTCACATCCGCCGTAATACCTCTTTCCCGGATATCCTTCTGCATATTTGTTGGTCAGGATGCTTCCCATGGCAGACATGACAGCCTTGCTGACAATATTCTCAGAAGCAATCAGTTCAATGTGATCCTGCTGTCTCTTTAATTCATCTTCCATAGCTTTTGCTACTTCTGCATCATAATTTTTCACTTCGTCAAATGAGTACATATTACTTCTCCTTTTTTACGATTTTTTCCATTCCACCCATATATGGTCTTAATGCTTCCGGAATTCTTACGCTTCCGTCTGCCTGTAAATTATTCTCTAAGAAGGCAATCAGCATTCTTGGAGGTGCTACTACTGTATTATTTAATGTATGCGCCAGATACTTTCCATTTTCCCCATTGACACGGATTTTCAATCTTCTTGCCTGTGCATCGCCTAAATT
>CALWLV010000169.1 GCA_944381595.1 uncultured Roseburia sp. | reverse complement strand
AGGAAGGATAATCTTAATGACCTGTGGAAGAATAATCTTCACAAATGTCTGAACCTTGTTATATCCAAGCATTTCTGCAGCTTCATACTGTCCTTTTGGCATGGCTTCAATACCGGAGCGATAAATTTCTGCAAAATATGCAGCATAATTGATGACGAAACCAACGATGATAGCAGGATAACGCCAGTTTCCAATGGACCAGCCAAACAGGTAATAAGGAAAGAAATACACTACCATCAACTGAAGCATCAGAGGAGTACCGCGCAAAATGGAAATCAAAAATTTTGCCAGATATTGTATTGGTTTAAATTTTGACATTCTGCCAAATGCAACCAGTAGTCCAAGGGGCATGGAAAAAATTAAAGTAAGAAAAAATATTCCGATGGAACGGCCCATGCCTTCCGCCATCTGTGATAACATTACGGAAAACTCCATGTTAATAAAACTCCTTTATTCACTTAGGCAGACCATATCTGTTAAGTCATATTTCTCTGCCAGTTTATCAAATGTACCATTCTTTTTTAATGTTTTAAGCGCGTCGTTGACTTCATTGCTAAGCTTGGTATTGCCTTTCTTAAATCCGATGGCATATTTCTCAGAATTTAAGTGATCGTCAAGAATGATGTAAGCATCATTGCCGCGGGATTTTATCTGGTACTGAGCCACACCGATATCCATGGCAATAGCATCTACGGAGCCGGCTTCCAGTTCTACAAAAGCAGTGTTATAATCAGCAAACTCCTGTAACGTTTTGAACGTGTCCGCCAGTTCTTTCTGCCCTCCGTCTTCGCTGCTTTGCAGTACATCAAGAGCGGCAGAGGCTGCCTGTACTCCAACCACTTTGTCTTTCAGGTCCGTCAGTTCTTTGATGCCGGAATCTTTCTTTGTTACGATGACCTGGCTGTTATCTACATAAGGAACGGACCAGGTATAATCGTCCTCACGGCCATTCATGGTGAAACCATTCCAGATACAGTCGATGGAACCGGAGTTTAATTCATTATCCTTGCTGTCCCAGCTGATTGGCTGTTTCTTCAGGGTCCATCCTTTTAATTTGCAGACTTCTTCGGCAAGTTCCAGGTCAAAACCGGTATAATCACCATTGTCATCCATATATCCATAAGGAGGATATTCTGCGTCAAATCCCACAACAAATGTCTTATCATCGGCGGTGTTATCTTTGCTGCAGCCTGTAAATAATCCGGCTGTCAAAGCAAGGATTGCCATCCCGCATAAAAACTGTTTTTTCATAATTGAATTACCTCTTTTCTTTATAAAATATTAAATGCAAATATCACGGTGTAATCTTAGCATAACACCGGCATTATGTCAATAAAGTAATTCGTTATCACTCTGTTATACTAAAGTAAAAATATAACATAAATTTTACGAAAAAAAGGGATTGACGGTACGGATTTTTTGTGTATAATTAGTTTAGTAAAACTAAACCAGAAGTTTAGAAACAAAAAACAGGAAAAAGATTGAGAGGGAACTATGGATATTGGCAGAAAATTGAAAGGGCTCAGGGTAATGAAGGGACTTACTCAGGAGGAACTGGCAGACCGGGCAGAGCTGACTAAGGGATTTATCTCGCAGATTGAGAGAAATCTCACATCGCCATCCATATCCACGCTAACGGATATTCTACAATGTCTGGGAACAAATCTGAAAGATTTTTTCAGTGATTTTGGAGATTCCCAGATTGTCTTTAAGGAAACGGATTATTTTGAAAAGACGGATGGAGAATTGAAGAATACGATTCAGTGGATTATTCCAAATGCCCAGAAGAATATTATGGAACCCATACTTCTTACCTTAGAAAAAGGAGGTCAGACTTATCCGGATAATCCCCATGAGGGAGAGGAGTTTGGCTATGTACTGTCAGGAAGTATTGAGATTCATATTGGAACAGAGATGATAAAGGCAAAACAGGGAGAATCCTTTTATTTTGAACCAAAGTACAAACATTTTATCACGTCACAGGCAGGAGCGAGACTAATATGGGTCAGCTCTCCGCCGAGTTTTTAAAATACAAAAGCCGCAAACCGGCAGAATGAGAGGAATCATGCATAATAAGATTATTGAATTAAAGCATTTGACCAAAAACTTTGGAGAACAGCAAGTGTTAAAGGGAATTGATTTAAATATTTATGAGAATGAATTTCTGACCTTATTAGGTCCCAGTGGATGTGGTAAGACAACCACACTTCGAATCATAGCCGGTTTTGAGGAACCAAGTGGCGGAGAAGTATTGTTCAATGGCGTCGATATTTCCAAAGTGCCTGCATATAAGAGAGAGGTAAATACCGTCTTCCAGAAATATGCATTATTTCCTTTTTTAAATGTATATGATAACGTGGCATTCGGATTAAAGATAAAGAAAAAAAGTAAATCTTTCATTGATGAAAAAGTTAAAAAAACTTTGAAATTAGTGGGATTGGAAGGATTTGACAAGAGAAACGTCACATTGCTTTCCGGTGGACAGCAGCAGCGTGTAGCCATTGCAAGAGCCCTTGTCAATGAGCCGAAAGTATTGCTTCTGGATGAGCCTTTGGGGGCGTTGGATGCCAAGCTTCGCAAGGAAATGCAGAGTGAATTAAAGAAAATTCAGAAGGAAGTTGGGATTACCTTTATCTTCGTAACACATGATCAGGAAGAGGCACTCTCCATGTCCGATACGGTAGTTGTTATGAATGAAGGAATCATACAGCAGATTGGTTCTCCTGTGGATATTTATAACGAGCCGGAAAACCGCTTTGTTGCCGGCTTTATCGGGGAATCCAATATTATACCGGATGCTGTTATGAAGAGAGATTTGCTGGTGTCCTTCGACGGCTTTGATTTCGATTGTGTGGACAAAGGCTTCAAGGAAAATGAAGAGGTGGAAGTGGTTCTTCGTCCGGAGGATATTGATATTGTAGATGTGGAAAACAGCAAGATCAAAGGCAAAGTCAAATCCATCATCTTCAAAGGAGTGCATTATGAAATTGTGGTAGAAACACAATATCGTGATTATCTGATTCACACGACAGATTATTTTGAGACGGGACTTCATGTGGGATTGTCTTTTGGACCGGAAGACATACATGTTATGTACAAAATGTAGGAGGATCGCAAGATGAAGCATTATGTAAAACTGGTCAGACCATATCTCATCTGGTCAGTTCTGATGATTGTCATTCCGCTGATTTTGATTGTGATATATTCTGTCACCACCGGTGGAAATACATTGGTAAACATTCAGTTTACCCTCAGTAATTTTAAAAAGTTTGCGGAACCTATTTATTTGCAGGTATTTATGAAATCTCTGCAGATTGGAGTGATCACGGTACTGTTCTGTTTTTTGTTTGGATACATTCTTGCTTATAAGATTTGCAAGTTCAGTGAGCGTGCCCAGAGTTTTATGATTCTCCTGGTGACGATACCTATGTGGATTAATACGCTGCTTCGTACTTATGCCTGGATGAGCATTTTGTCAGATAATGGTATTGTAAATACCATATTGACGAAGTTAGGGTTGGATCCCATGACCTTTATGTATACAGATTTTGCAGTGATTGTAGGCATGGTCAGTGATTTCCTTCCATTTATGGTAATTCCGATTTATACCTCTCTGAGTAAGATTGATCACTCACTGATTGAGGCGGCACACGATTTGGGGGCAAACAATGTGCAGACCTTCTTTAAAGTTACGTTTAAACTGTCTCTGCCCGGAGTGGTCAATGGAATTATGATGACATTCCTGCTATCCGTATCCACCTTCGTGATTCCAAAACTCTTAGGAGGCGGTCAGTATATGTTAATCGGAAATCTGATTGAGACACAGTTTATTTCCGTAGGAAACTGGAATTTCGGAAGCGCTATTTCCATGATTTTGGCGGTGGTAATTCTGATTGCCATTACAATAATGAGACGGATGGATCCGGACGATGCAGAGGAGGATTAAGATGCGAAAAAAACATGGACATAGAAAGCTGGGAGCGGGGCTTTATATCGCCCTTTGTTTCCTGTTTTTATACCTGCCAATTTTGGTGACAATGATTTTTTCCTTCAATTCGTCAAAATCTTTGACAAAATTTGAAGGTTTCTCCCTGATGTGGTATGAACGATTGTTCTCTGATTCAGAGATTATGGAAGCAGTCTACGTGTCACTTTCCGTGGCGCTTCTTGCAACGTTGATTTCCACCATTTTGGGAACCATCACGGCCATCGGTCTTTCCAAAAGCAGGAAATTATTAAAAGAAGTGATTGTAAATATAAACAATGTACCGATTATGAATCCGGATATCGTAACAGCCATCGGTTTGATGATTCTTTTTTCATCCATGAAAATTGAGAAAGGATATCTGACCATGCTGCTGGCACATATTGCGTTTTGTACACCATATGTGATTACCAGTGTGTATCCGAAGGTCCGGAGTTTGGATCCAAGCATAGCCAATGCGGCCATGGACCTGGGGGCTACCCCGTTTCAGGCGCTGACAAAAGTCATCCTTCCGATGATTAAAGAAGGAATTTTTGCCGGAGTATTGCTGGCCTTTACCATGTCTTTTGATGATTTTGTGATTTCCTATTTCGTCACCGGAAATGGAGTAAAGAACATATCCATCATTGTATACAATATGACAAAACGAACCAATCCAACCATCAACGCACTGTCTACCATTGTAATTGTAGTGATTATGGTGACGCTGGTAATCGTCAATGTGGTGCCTGCCATCAATAAAAAGAAAAATAAGAAAAAGATGGCTTTGGAGTTGGAAAATATGAATCATATATGATAAGGAGAGAATGAAGATGAAAAAGACTTTCGCAGTTTTAGCAGTGGCTGCATTATCAGCCTTAGCCCTTACCGGATGCGGAGGGAGCAAAGAAACATTGAAAATATACAATGCAGGTGAATATATTGACACCAGCCTGATAAGTAAATTTGAAAAGGAAAATGATTGTAAAATTGTATACGAAACCTTTGATTCCAATGAGACCATGTATACTAAAATCATGAGCGGAGAAACCTATGATATTCTGGTTCCTTCCGATTATATGATTGAACGTCTGATTAAAGAGGACAAACTGGAGAAACTGGATTGGAGTAAAATTTCAAATAAAGAAAATTTAAATCCGGATACCATGGGTCAGGTGTATGACCCGGATAACACTTATTCCGTACCATATTTCTATGGAACTGTGGGAATCCTTTATGATACCACAGTGGTGGACGAGGCTGACCTGAAGGATGGATGGAATCTTTTGAGAAACGAGAAGTATAAGGGAAATCTGTATATGTATGACTCAGAGAGAGATTCCTTTATGATAGCATTAGAAGCTCTGGGATATTCCATGAATACCACGGATCGTTCTGAGATTGATCAGGCTTATAACTGGCTGATTGAGCAGAGAGATACCATGGATCCGATTTATGCAGGGGACGATATGATTGACAATATGATTGCCGGAAATAAGGCTCTTGCAGTGGTATATTCCGGTGACGGTGCATATATTATGGCGGAAAATGAGAATCTCGATTTCTTCGAACCGGAAGAGGGAACAAATACCTGGTATGACGCCATGGTAATTATGAAGGGAAGCGAGCATGTGGATCTGGCACATAAGTTTATTAACTTTATGCTGGATAATGAAAATGCAGCAAAGAATTCCGCTTTTGTAGGATATACTTCTCCGGTAACGGCAGCATATGAGAAAATGCAGGAGGAAGATTATAAGGGAATCGACGCCTATGTACCAAATATCAATAATGAGAATAATGAAGTATTCCGGTATCAGGATGCTGAAACAAAACAGTATTATGCAGATTTGTGGACAAAAGTAAAGGCTTATTAAGATAGAAAAAAGGGAAATCGCGGTATGCGATTTCCCTTTCCGTTTTTGTTCCGTATTATGTTGCCGGAACTACCCTTCGTTTTCGTGCCATTAATTCCTTTGTCGCGCAATATTTATCAGCCAGACTGATTAAAAAGCTTTCCTTGCTTCTTGGTACGCGTGTGATATTCAATGGCCACATGTGGCAGTATATAATCCCTCTTTCTAACTCTGTTAATTCAAAATGCTTTAAAGAATTGTTTAAAGCAGTATCTGCGTGACTTTTACCGTGTTTCCATGCACCAATCTCTCCGCCTCTTGCGTTATAAAGATAGAAATCATGGAGCATTGCTCCTTTTGCAAGACTATCTTCCTTTACCTTCAAGCGGAAAAATTTCGCTAAGCGGTAAGCAGTAAGTGCTACATGGACGCTGTGTTCAAATGTTGTAGAAGAATTATGCTGTGCAAAATTCTTCATCTGCAGAATCCTTGGATCGTGAATCATCTGATCCATTGTTTCAAAGAAGCTGCTCATCGTATATACCTCATTTAAAACCTCTTTTCCCAGTCGTATTAATTTGACTGTAAAAC
>CALWLV010000168.1 GCA_944381595.1 uncultured Roseburia sp. | reverse complement strand
AAAAAGAAAAGTGCCATCGGAAAGAAAAGTACAGGTGTAACCGATGGCACATAAGCTGATTGATTTTTAAATCACATCACATAGTAATGATATCAAATTTTTGTAAACTTTTGTATTGTATTATGTTAAATATAAGATAAATCTGCAATCAGCCAAAACGTCCTGTAATGTAATCTTCCGTCTTCTTGTTCTTTGGCATGGAGAAAATCTGCTCTGTGTCACCTGTTTCAATGACTTCTCCAAGCAAGAAGAATGCAGTGGTATCTGCCACACGGGTTGCCTGCTGCATATTATGAGTCACAATGATAATGGTATAATCTTTCTTTAACTTTAAAGTCAAATCTTCGATTTTTGATGTAGAAATCGGATCCAGAGCACTGGTAGGTTCATCCATCAAAAGTACTTCCGGTTTTACTGCCAAAGCTCTTGCAATGCAAAGACGCTGCTGCTGTCCGCCCGATAAGCCCAAAGCTGATTTCTTTAAACGATCCTTCAATTCATCCCAGATAGCAGCATCTCTTAACGATTCTTCCACAATCTGATCCAGCTGTGCTTTATTGCGAATTCCATGGGTTCTTGGTCCATAAGCGATATTGTCATACACGCTCATCGGGAAGGGATTTGCCTTCTGAAATACCATACCTACACGTTTTCTCAACACATTCACATCCATGGATTTTGCAAAGATATCTTCCCCATCCAGTCGCACATCACCTTCAATTTTACATCCCTCCACCAAATCATTCATACGATTCAGGGATTTTAAAAGTGTACTTTTACCACATCCGGATGGTCCGATAAATGCAGTTACTTCGTTTGCCTTAATATCCAGATTGATATTTTTCAATGCATGAAAATCTCCGTAATGAAGATTCATATTTCTGATTGTAAATTTATTTTCAACATTTTTTTCTATTTTATTATTGTGATCCATCGTTTTCTCCTTACTGATTATTCTTCTTTACCAGACAACGGGCTACCAGATTTGATAAAAGATTGATGATTAACACCAGGATTAACAAGATAACCGCTGTTCCATATGCCTGTTCCATGGACAATCCTTCGTTAAACAACACATACATGTGAACTGCCAGGGTACGTCCTGAGCCCAACAGATTTTCTGGTACAGCTGCAACAGAACCTGCCGTAAAAATCAATGCTGCAGTTTCACCTACAATTCTTCCCACAGAAAGAATGACACCTGCCAGAATACCCGGAATGGCAGATGGCAAAATTACTTTAAACACCGTACGCAGTTTTCCTGCTCCCAGACCAAAACTTCCTTCCCGATAGGAATCCGGAATGGATGTCAATGCTTCCTCTGTGGTAGTCATAATCGTAGGCAATACCATAATTGCAAGCGTCAGTGCTCCTGCCAGCAGGGAGTAATCGAACTTACATGCAATTACGAAGAACAGATAACCAAACAGACCAAATACAATGGATGGAATACCGGACAGGGTTTCTGCCATCAGTCTTATTACCTTCACTAATTTGTTTCCACGTTTTGCATATTCTGCCAGATAAATAGCTGAGAAGATACCAATTGGTACTGCAATAATCAGTGTTACTACTACCATAATTAAGGTATTAATCAATGCCGGAACAACAGAGGCATTCTCACTGGTATATTTCCATTCGAACATTGCCGGATTGATATTTGGAATACCCTTTGCCAGAATATAAACAACTACTGCAATCAAAGCTCCTACTGTCAGTACTGCTGCAATACAGACAATCAGACGAATCAGCAACGAAAATTTATGATATTTCAAATCTATTTTTAATTTTTCCATTTATTCCGTGCCTCCTCTCTTAATGATTCTTCGTAGTTTTACTTTTCACAATGGAAAATGCAAAATCAATAATCAAAATAAATACAAACAATACAACAGCAGTGGCAATCAATGCATCTCTATGAAGTCCTGCTGCATAGCCCATTTCCATAACGATATTGGATGTCAGTGTACGGACATTGGAAAGTATACCGTCCGGAATCGCCGGAGAGTTACCAGCCACCATAATAAGGGCCATGGTTTCACCAATTGCACGTCCCACACCAAGAATGATTGCAGAAAGGACGCCTGATTTTGCAGCCGGAACCAATACACAAAATACACTTCTCTCATGGGTTGCTCCTAAAGCCAGGGAACCTTCATAATAGCTTTCCGGAACGGCATTTAAAGACGCCTCTGTCACATTAATAATGGTTGGAAGAATCATGATTCCCAACAGAATGGACGCCGCCAAAATACCCTTTCCATTGCCTCCATATAAGTCCTGAATAATAGGTACAATTACAACCAGTCCAAAAAAACCATATACAATAGATGGAATTCCTGCCAGAAGTTCAATGGCCGGTTTGACAAAACGGTAAATTTTCTTTGGACAAAATCTGGACATAAAGATTGCTGTCAGAACTCCGATTGGAATCCCAATAATCATAGCTCCCGCAGTTACATAAATACTTCCAAGAATCATTGGGAAAATACCAAATGTATTACTTAATGGTCTCCACTCTTTTCCCAAAAGAAAGTTTAACGGTCCAATTTCAAATATGGTTGGCACACCATTGGCAAACAGAAAAATACAAATCAGCGCAACAGCTACAATAGATACACAAGCTGCAAGCAAAAATATGTATTTCATTACATTTTCTTTTACATTTTTCATAAAATATCCTTTTCCAAGAGTAACGGCTGTCATCTCATTTTGGCAGCCGCTATTCTTTACACCTGAATTTTCTTTTATTTCCTAATTACTTAACATCTGCCCATGATGTAATTGTACCTGTATAGATACCCTTTACATTATCAGATGTAATATTTGACAGTTCATTGTTCTTGTTGACAATTACAGCAATACCATCCATTGCAATTGTGGTTGCGGTAAGCTTGTCAGCTTCATCATCCTTCAATTCTCTGGAAGCCATACCAATATCATAAGTACCGGATATTGCATTTGTCACACCTGTTGTTGAATCAGACTGTTGTAATTCAATCTTTAAATCAGGATTTACTTTTTCATATGCTTCAATTAATTTTTCCATAACCGGAGATACAGAACTGGAACCGCCGATTGTAATCTGACCGGAAACTTCTTTCTTCTCATAAGGTTCGGCATCATCAGAACCGATATAACTCTCTTCGTTGACGATTTCCTGACCTTCTTTACTCATAATATAGTTGATAAATTCTTTTGCAGCTTCACTTGCATCGGATGAAACTACTACGTTGAAAGGTCTTGCAACTTTGTAATCGCCGCTCTTTACGTTATCTGTAGTCGCTTCCACACCGTCAATCTGTAATGCCTTAACGGAATCCTTTAAAGCACCAAGGGAGATATATCCGATTGCACTTTCATTTCCTTCCACAGAAGTAATCATAACAGCTGTACTATTGGTCTCTTCTGCAGTTGAAACTGTCTTGTCTACTTTATTTCCATCTGCATCTTTTTCTTCGATTCCAAACAACTCAATGAAAGCTCCTCTTGTACCAGAACCGGATTCTCTTGTGATGACTGAAATCTTATCATTTTTGTTTCCGCCTTCATCATTGTTTCCACATGCTGTTAATCCGGTTACTACTGTTGCAGTTGCTAACATAAGTGCTACTATCTGTTTTGACTTTTTCATTTTATAATTCCTCCTGAAATTTTTGGGATTTATTTTCTTTTTTTGAACACCAATAATATATTTCTGGAAAGTTAAATCCAAAAGGTTTGTAAAGTTAAGTGTATGTAAAATTTCAAATCTTTTTTGCAGGATAGATATTTTTCTTATTATGTGTTAAAATATATAAAATATGAAATTTTTTTGATAAGAGGTGCTTCATTGAGAGAAAAAGTAGATGCTGTAAAGGCCGAATTGAATCAGGTCATCCGTGGAAAAAACGCGGTCATTGAGAAGGTCCTTGGTGCTATTTGTGCCGGAGGTCATATTTTATTAGAAGATGTTCCGGGTGTGGGAAAGACAACCCTGGCACTTGCCATATCGAAAGTCATGAGTCTGGATTACAAGAGAATCCAATTTACACCGGATGTCCTGCCCGGTGATATTACGGGATTTTCCATGTACAATGGAAAAACAGGAGAATTTGAATATAAAGAGGGGGCGTCCATGACCAATCTTCTTCTGGCAGATGAAATCAACCGCACATCGCCAAAGACACAATCTGCCCTTTTGGAAGTC
>CALWLV010000167.1 GCA_944381595.1 uncultured Roseburia sp. | reverse complement strand
AAGATTACAGTTCTGCTTTGTGTATTGATTTTTGCTATCTCATATATTCAAAGCTACTTCCCTCCAGAACGGAGCAAACGTATTTTAGGACGATTTCATGGGATTTGGGCAAATGTAATTTCTGCCTTGCTGGGAACAGTAACGCCATTTTGTTCCTGCTCGTCTATTCCTTTGTTCATCGGCTTTACCAGTGCCGGACTTCCGCTGGGAGTGACATTTTCGTTTCTCATTTCCTCTCCAATGGTTGATCTTGGAAGCCTTGTTCTACTTATGAGTATTTTTGGTGCAAGAGTAGCGATTATTTATGTAGTGCTGGGGCTTTTCATTGCAGTAATCGGCGGTACACTCATTGAGAAGTTGCATATGGAAAAACATATTGAAAGTTTTGTTCTTACGGCAGGGAGTGTAGATATTGACTCTCCTGATTTGACAATACGAGAGCGTTTAACCTATGCAAAAGAGCAGATGTTTGATACATTCAGGAAAGTGTTTCCTTACATCCTGGTTGGTGTTGGTATTGGTGCTCTGATTCATAACTGGATACCGGAGAGCTGGGTGGAAACAGTGCTTGGTAGCAACAATCCCTTTGGTGTTGTTCTTGCAACTATCGTGGGTATTCCCATGTATGCGGATATTTTTGGAACAATCCCGGTTGCGGAGGCGTTGCTTGCTAAAGGAGCACAACTTGGGACAGTTCTGTCATTTATGATGGCCGTTACTACCTTGTCTCTACCTTCCCTCATCATGCTCCGCAAAGCCGTTAAGCCTAAATTGCTGGCTTTATTTATTGCTATCTGTGCGATTGGTATTATAATCGTCGGTTATCTGTTCAATGCGTTTCAATTTATTTTAATGTAACTTAGGAGGTTTTATATAATGGGACTGTTTGGTAAAAAGAAAGAAGAACAAAAAAGTTGTTGCTGTGGAAATGGCTGTACGCCTGAGAAGATGGCACAGGCAGAAGCCACAAAAGCAACTGTCGGTGTAAAAGTGCTGGGGTCTGGCTGCGCTAAATGCCATGCGTTAGAAGAAGCCACTCGTGCGGCACTGGAGGAATTGAAGATGGACACAACCATAGACCATGTGACAGATTTTTCTCAGATTGCCGCTTACGGAGTTATGACTACACCGGCTCTTGTCGTAGATGGCAAAGTGGTTTCTTATGGAAAAGTGCTAAAAAAGGACGAAGCCAAAGCACTTATTCTAAAGATCCGAGGTTAATAAATATAAGAAAGGTAATAGTAAGGAGCCTTGATTTCTCAAGACTCCTCTTAGCTTTCATTCTGTATTCGTTTTATTTTCCTGCCGGAAGAATATATCATGTATATTCCGATTGCAAGTATCATAATGCACACACAGGCACCTGTAATTCCATTCATTACCCCCGGATCAACATCGCTGTTTTCCCCAAAGGATGCAAACATGGCTGTCTGCAGAGAAAGAACTGACACCAACGCATCCGCATAACCAATATTGCGAATGGTGACCAGCAACGGTGATTGCAATTTTCTTACTTTTACAATATTCACAACAGCAATAATGGCCTTATAGAAGGTATACATAGCCATCACGAAAATCATATACCCATAATAGCTTTGGCCTCCCTCCTGATTCACCAGCAATATGACTGCGCCACTCAGTGCAATGGTAATCAGGGCTAATAAAATCCCGGTATGGCGGTATACCTTTAATTCCTGTATGACTAAATCTTTATTCATCTTTTCTTTTGATACTTTCCTCCCATACCGCACAGTACCAAATCTCATAATGCTTAAAAAGATATAATATGCCGAGAGTGTGCCCAGCCACGGAGAACGGTTGATAATCCCAAAGATTCCATTACTGACCGCATAAAATATATTAATCAGGAAAGAAAACAGAGTAAACAATACTGTACGAAACCGATAGTCCGAATATATCTTGTTTACCAGAGCATTTCCTTCAATCACCGGTCTCACTATTTTTTTGATACTCCCTATCCCATCCTTTATCAGATAACAACAGGTAGCCGCTAAACTACAGGCAGCCATCACATAGATCACAATATCAACAGCAAAAATAAAAAATCCATACACCGTTTCTGTGATAGATAATATGCAAAAAATCAGTGTAAAAAAATACAAAAGCAAACGAAACTTTATTGGCAATTCAGGCAGTTTCATCTTCTTCATGGCGTCCTCCATTTCCTGTTCATCAGCGGTTCCACCTTTATTTATCATAGCTTATCACAACATTGAGTGCGTGCTCCACGTCTGCTGCCGTCTCAATGGCTTCCGGCAGTTTTTCCCAGGAAAATTCGTGGGTAATAATGGACTCAATATCCCATCTGCCACTTTCCATAATAGCCATCACATCCCGCACATCCTCCGGCATATAGCCGCCGCTTCCAATCAGGGCGTGTTGTGCAAAGGTCATATTCAATATATCCACCGGACGTTTGCCCGCTAATACGGCAACTACCACCATTCTGCTTTCTATTTTTCCCATCTGCTGATAAAGCTCCAGAATGGATTCTGCTCCTGCAGCATCAATATAAATGTCCACATTTGCCGTAGCACCATTTAAGGAAGGTGCCTCCCCAAAAAACCTGATTGCCTTTTCTTTCAAATCTTCTTTCCCATTATTACAGATTTCCATACCAAGTTTCTCTGCTTTTTGTAATCGCAGGTCTGAATAATCACAAATCATTACCTTTTCACATCCAAAGTATTTTAATGCAATGGCTGCCGCAATCCCTATGGTTCCGGCACCAAAAACAATCGCATTTTCTCCCTTTTTCGGAAAGGAACGTCTTGCAGCTCTGCATCCAACCGTAAACGGTTCAATCAGACAGGCTTCCTTATCGGAAATTTTCTCGCTTATCCTGTAGATCTGTTCGTTCCATTTTGGATTCGGTAACAGCATATATTCTGAAAATCCTCCTAATGTACCGGCTCTCTTTGGATCTCCTTTGGCCAGTCTCGGATAGGGATAAATCCTGTCTCCCACCTGAATATCCTTGACTGCTTTTCCCACTTCGACTACTTCAGACACCACCTCATGCCCAAACTCTCCTCCAAGTGTAATACGGTGCCCTGTTCCAGGTCCGTGGAAATATACTGCCACATCCGTACCACAGATACTGGCATACAGATTTTTTACGACTATGTCATGCTCCCCAGCCTTTGGCGTATCCAGTTCTCCAAGTAAAATATTCTTCTTTCCATTGTAAATTGCTGCTCTCATGATACATTCCTCCGTTCTTTCCTATTCTACTTTTGGGATATTATAACATAGATTTGTTTGAGAATTGTTAAAATTTTTATTTTAATACGTTTTTATCCGGCAGAATATCAATGAATGTAAAAATATATAATGGACAAAACGGAAAGGGATATCTTATAATAGGAATTATAGAGGAGGAAGGAGGACTTTTTATGCTTTCATTGATTCCATATAAGTGTCCATTTTCATATTTTTTAGGCATTCCCTGCCCCGGATGCGGGATGACAAGGGCTTTTTCCTCCCTTTTTCAATTGGATATTGAAGAGGCCTTCTATTATCATCCGCTCTTCCCCCTTGTCATTTTTTTATTGATCGCTTATTTTTTAACGAAATTCCGTCTGATTTCTGTATCTGCCAGAACTAAAAAGCTGACGATTGGGATATCTTGTACTATGTTTTTTGGTGTTTATTTTATTCGCCTGTTTTCCGGTTCTGAAATTGTACAGTTTCATTTTTCCACATCCGTTCTTGGAGAAATTTTACATTCCATTCTGATTGTAGCTCATACAGATTTCGTTCATTACATTGCATAATTTATACATATATACATACGGACCAATCAGAATCAGCATACCAAGTACATTCCATAGCCAGAATGTTACTGCGTCAAAATCAGTATCGATTCCTCTTACTCTTGCTTCCTCTCCAATTCTTTCTGCAAGTTTGTGATTCCATACCAGTACTCCAATTCCACATGTAATTGGTGCTATGACAAAGGTCAGTAGGCAATAATGCATTGTCTTACGTCCATCTCTTCGGGAGGCAATGTAATTCATATCTTCACCAACCGAAGACCAGAATACAATACCGTAAATACCACAAGTCAATAGAGTAAATAGTATATACTTTAATACTCCACGATCTGTTTTTAATTGCCTTGGTGGTATAGGCTGATATTGATATTGATTTTGTGACATATAAGCTCCCGGCTGTGTATCATACTCTGGCTGGGGTGCACTTTGCAGTGCACCACTTTCCAGATTGTTATTTACCGGTTGTCCACAATATGGACAATACATAGTTTCTTCTGATATTTCCCATCCACAATTTTGACAAAACATAACTTCTCTCCTTTCATTTATTTTGATTCCTTATCTGTATGTTTCTTTTTCCATACGATGAAAATTGTAATTGCAGCGACTACGGCAATTGCACCACCAATCGTACTGTAAAATAATGGCCTGTTGGCTACAAAGATGGTGAATCCGCTGGTAGATACAACGATATTATGGAATTCCTTCGTTTCCATTACATTTCCTGCTGTATCTTCACAGGAAATTCGGACACTCATTCCGGTTCCCTGCGGAATTGAAAACATAATCTCGCCGTTATTCTTTTCCAGTTCTTCTGTAAATGCTTCCTCCTCATAAACCAGTGGATACCCATCCTTTACTTCATTGTCACTGTCAAGCACCTCAATGGTCAGTGATTTTAATCTTCCTCCGTCATCTTTTGGAATCACGGTAACATTCTGGCTTTCTACCTGATATCTGCCATTTTGTTCCACACCGGATACCGTAATATAAGGTGCTGTCTTATCCACGACAAACGAAACACCGGCTCCCTTAATATCGCTATAAGCAGTGTTTTCTGCCTTATCTTTCGAATAAATGACAATCTTATATTCACCTTCTTCTTCGAACAGGGATTTGCTAATTATATATTTTTTGATATACCATGTTCCATCGCCGCCGCTCTTTTCTACCGTATAGTCAACACCTTCCTGTAAAACATTGCCATTTAATTCAATGACATACTCATTTAAATCATCCACGTTGGTTTCAAAAATCACCAAATCTTCTTCTACAGATTTTACATAATACGAAGTACTTACCTCATTTGTATAGTCATCCAATACATATGCCGAGCCTTCTCTGTTGACAGAAAACTCTAATAATTTTGTTGAAACATCAGTTGCATCTACGGATGATATTTCCTGTCCGTTTTCATCCAGATAAATCAGCCGGTTATAAGCGTTACCTGCTTTATCATAAGCAGTACATACTAATGAATATATTCCGTCAGCAGGAATGTTATTGATGATATAAACCATACCATTTCTAATCTGTTCGCTGCTGTCAAAATGATAAACCTCTGATACATTTTCTCCGTTTATCAGACGAACTACCGTAAGGACAGGCTCAAACACATCAAAGTTTGTGTCAGTGCATACAAGCCGGAATCCTATTACTTCCTCATTATTTGCTGACAGATTTTGGATTCCCTGCAATGTCATATATGGTACGGTTTTATCCACATAGAAATTCTGTGTTGCAAACGGCTCTGCCTGATTGCCCGCCATATCTGTATAAGCCATACCGATTTCATAATATCCGTCATCACTGAACTGTACGGTAGCAGTATGGATATCTCCATTTGACACCCAACTACTAATAGTTGGTGCTGTTATATTTGTTCCATCGTCTGAGGCAGTCAACTGAATCGTATATCTGCTTGTCTCAAAGTTATGTTCATGAATAGTAATCGTTGCTGTCCTGTCTGCACTGTAGTAATTTCCATTCTGTGCCGCATTATTATCATAGGTTACCTGAATGACAGGCTGTGTTTTATCTATTGTAAACGTCTGAGGTGCAAGGGAGTTTCCATAATCCGGTGTTGTGCTTTCATTTCCAGCCTGGTCTGCATACGCAATATCAAACATATAATCCCCATCTGCTGAATAAGTAAGGGTTGCCGTATAAACTGCATCATCCTGATTTCCACTGCCAGGGGAATACGTCCATCCGGAAATCACCGGTACCTGACCATCCTGATTTGTCAGTGTGATTCTCACATCATCCGGGTTGAAATTTCGCTCGGCAATACGGATTGTCGCAGTTCTGTCTGCATTGAAATATACTGTATTTCCGAAAGATGTATCTCCGTCATTATTATCATATGAAATATCAATTTCCGGTCTGGTAATATCAATCCGGATACTGTTTACACCCGAAGAAGTATTTCCTGAATTATCTTCTGCATATACATAAATCTGCACATCATTGCTGTTATTGCGGATACTGTCTACCACAATGCTTCCGTTCCACTCCTGAAGCAGCTGGGATTGCAACGGGCTTCCGGTTGCATACTCAAATGCATATAACTGTCCTTCCTGTGTCACCGTTCCCATATTAACTACCTGATAACGGATGGATTTGAGACCGGAATAACTGTTATTTACAACCGGGTCAATGACATGAATATCCACTGCCACATCTGTCCTGTAAATTCCATTGACCGGCTGCTGCGGTGTTATTGTAATTTCCGGTGCAATACTTTCCACACCCGGAGCAGTCTGATCTAAAATGATACCGTTGGAGCTGATATACTGCACATTTCCGGAACGGTCTTCTATCCTCAGATAAATCGCAAATAACTCATCCGGATTTACCTGAAAAGCACGATAATCGGTCCACTGGGAATCGGATAATGCTTCCAGCTGTTCTCTCGTCATGGCAACAGTACGTGAATGCTTATAATATTTCACACTGTATACCGTGCTGACTGCATCCTGATAATCCGCAGTTACCCTGACCGGACGGTTCGACCATAAACCGAATGTCAGCTGTGGCACCAAATTGTCCCATCTTCCTAAGTTTCCGACTGTCACAGAGCCACTCGGTTCTGTTTTATCCACACAGAAATCATACGGTGTAACACTTTCATTTGTATCAATATTTGCTGCCGTATTGCCTGCTTTATCCTGATAGCCAATGGAAAATGTATAAGCCGCATCTCCACTGTAAACAATGGTCAGCGTATGGGTGGTAACTTCTGAAGAATCATCTGCTGCCCGCTTTGTCTCCCAGTGGTCTCCAATCGTATAACTGTTTGCAACTGCATTTCCGGCTGCGTTTACTGCCTTAATCTGTATACCTTCATATGCCTGTTCTGAATCAAAGGTACTTACTCCCTCTGTAATCACAATGGTTGCCGTTCTGTTTTGTTTAAAGTAACCGGTAGAACCAACGACTCTGGTCGGCACATCCTGATAAGTGATACTGATGGTCGGTGCGGTCAAATCAATCCAAAACTCGCTTTCCTGGCTCTGACAATGATTCTCACACAAATCCGTTCCGGTTACCGTAAAGTTATAATGTGCTTCTCCCCGAAAGGTTATCATTTTGACATAAGTATCTCCTTCCTGTGACCATTGCGGATCTTCATAAATACTGTTATTCTCATTTGTCAGCGTTGTTCCCAGATCATCATTTTGCAATAAAATGTCTATGTTCATATAACTTTCTGTATCACGGTTTAAAAGTAACTGCTCATCGTTCTCTGCCGGAGCTGCTATTTTATCTGCATAAACAAAACTTAAATCAGTCACCGTCAGCCTTGCAGTACGAATTCCATTGTAATATCTCAAATCCACACCCTGATGACTGTTGTCATACTCAATGGTAAGCACCGGTGCTGTGGTATCTACCACAAATGAACTGTAATCCGTCACCGTTTCAGCCGTCTGATTCTGATATGTTATCTCTGCATTTCTTCCATAGATATCACTTGCATATAATTCATGGCTGTAGATTGCATCATTTGCATAAGTGACGGTCTTTGTATATACTCCTGAATCAAAGGACCAGTCTGTCTGGGTTTCTGCATTTGTCTCTAATACATTCAGAGAAATATCCTGTCCCAGAATCTCTAATGTCACCCATTCCTCCGGAGTCAATGGCTGACCGCTCTGTTTTCTCTGATCCTCATATACATAACTCAGATCTGATACTGTAATGGTCTCCGTTCTCATTCCCCCATAATATCTTTCCGAAACTTTATTGTCATCCTGATAAGTAACTGTAATCACCGGAGCCGCACTGTCAATCACAAAAGAGGTTCCATCTATGATTTCATTTCCATAATGAATATCCATCTCTTCTGTGCCGGTTCCACATACATCACTTCCATGAATACCAAACGTATAGATGGCATCTTTGTGGTATATTATGGTTTTCTTATAGGTACCGGTCGGCTCATCATAAGCCCATCCGCTGTCTGTATACGCTTCCGTAACAGCTTCCGACTTTTCATCGGATGCCGTAATTTCATATACAACATTTTCAATCGAATAGCCCGGCTGTCCCTCTCCGGCTTTTTCTACCATTTTCTCGTATACAAGACTTAAATCGCTCACCGTAATTTCAGCTGCTCTTCTCTGCATATAGAAATGATCCCTGTCATCTAATTTATTGGAATCATCATAAACAATGGTAATCTGCGGTGCCGTACTGTCGATGACAAAGGATTTCGCATCCTCTGCCTCATACACAACTCCCTCTTTTGTCTGCATATTCCTACAGATATCCGGACCTTCCACTGCAAAGAGATAAATGGCATCTCCGTTAAATGTCACTGTCCTGCTATAACTGCTGCTTTCTTCCTCATAATTCCATACACTTTCCGTATATGCATTTGGAACATCGTCATTGGTTTCATTTTTTGCCGTTATTACATTTACAATATTTTCAATCGAATCTGTTTGCGGTTTTTCCACCGTTCTTTCGTATACAAAGCTCAAATCCCGTACCGTAATGGTTGCAGTTCTGGCTGCTTTGTAATATCCGGTTTTTACCTTGTTTGTGTCATCATAAGTAACCGTAATTTCCGGTGCCGTACTGTCGATGACAAAGGAGGATCCGTCACCGGCCGGAGTTACCGTCTGCTCATTTCCACAGGAATCTGCAAATGTAAATCCAAATGTATAGATGGCATCTTTCTCAAAATCCACCTGAACTGTTCCATCCTCATTTAACTGTGCCGTATAGCTGTTCTCCACCGGTTTTCCATATATGTCTACGGCCGTGATTCCCGAATTTACTGCTGCAAGGAATGCCTCCGGATTATAATGTAATTCATCAATGGTAATCGTTGCCGTTCTTACACCCTGATAATAATGGTCTTTTATCTTGTTTGTATCTTCGTAAGTAATGGTAATCTCGGGCAATTTATCATCAATGATAATCATTTCGGCTTCGGTTGTTTTCCTCTTTACTTTATCCTCGGAAGTGACTTCTATCTCATACGTCTGTACACAATCCTTTACCACCGGCAACTCAAAGTCCGCACTGGCAGTACTTCCGTTTATGGTCCATTGGGAACCATTCTGTTCCTCGCCATTCACCTTTACCTTTGTCGTATCCGGATTCTGCTCTGTTACTGTTACAGTCATCTTCACCGTATCCGAATAAATCTTTCCCTGGGTTACCGTTGCAATCGGCTCTCTGTCAAAAGTAATCTGAATCTGCGAATTTTCATTGTCAAGAATAATGCCAATGCTGTTGTAATATGCCACATTTCCTGCTTTATCCGTCAGTCGGAAATATACATAATAAGTTTTTGTCTCAGACGGAAAGGCTACCTCAATTTCCCCATCCTGATAATCCTGTTCTGTGGCTTTCGTCCATTTTACCTTCTGCAGCTCTTCGATTTCCTTTCCTTCTTCCAACAGGATATCGGACAAATAATATTCCACTCCTGACACGCCGGAAACTAAATCATGTATTCCTGTCAGTTTAAAAGAACTCTGATAGTTATTATAGTTGGTAGCATAATACAAGACTTCACTGTTGACACTTCTTGAAATAAGACACTCTTCCGGGGTCCAGGTTGTCTTTTCATAACCTGCTTCATTTGGTTTCGTGTCTCCATACCGGAACAAACTCAGTGCAAAGTTTGCAGTCGGTGCCGTATAGTCAATCGTAAAAATGTTTCCATCCGTTGCCTCATAACTTATTTTTGCCTCAGTTCCGCAAATATCGGCTCCATTCACGGTAAAGTGATACTCAGCCTCTCCTTTAAAGGTTACCTTTTTGCTATAAATCCCCATTGTGTTATCATACGACCAGTCCCCGATCTCATATGCCTGGTCAACTGCTGTGCCATTTCCATCTACGGCGGTAATCGTATGTGTGATTAATGTTTGGACGGAAGATTCCTGCGGATTCTTCGTCTCATATACAAGGCTTAAATCCTTTACGGATATCGTCGCAGTTCTGTCTCCCGTATAATAACCTTCTCTGTCCGATACTTTATTTATATCATTGTAAGTAACCGTTATATTCGGAGCGGTTGTATCAATGACGAAAGAAGTTCCATCCTGAATGAAATTTCCATTCGGATTCTGATACTGAATGTCTTTGACTTCCTGTACACAGATATCAGCACCACTGATTGAAAAACTATAAATGGCATCTGCGCTAAATGTCACTGTCCTGCTATAACTGTTGCTTTCTTCCTCATAATTCCATACACTTTCCGTATATGCATTTGAGACATCTCCATTGGTCTCATTTTTTGCCGTTATTTTATTTTCAATATTATGAATCGAATATTCTGGTTGCTCTACTGTTGCTTTTTCTACGTTTCGCTCATATGCAAGACTCAAATCCCGCACGGTAATGGTCGCAGTTCTTGTTGCCTTATAATAACCGGTTTTCACCTGGTTTTCTTCTGTATCGTTATATGTAACCGTAATCTCCGGTGCCGTGCTGTCGATTACAAAGGAGGCTCCGTCACCGGCTGGAGTTACCGTCTGCTCATTCCCACAGGAATCTGCAAATGTAAATCCAAATGTATAGATGGCATCTTTACTGAACATCACCTGAACTGTTCCATCATTTTTCAACTCTGCAGTATAACTGTCCTGCACCGGATTTCCCTCTGCATCCACAGCTGTAATTCCGTTTTTCACAGCTGCAAGAAATCCGGTTTTACTGTTGTCATAGAGCAATTCATTGATTGTAATCGTTGCGGTTCTCTGACCTTTATAATAATAATCTTTTACTTTTGTTTCCCGGTCATCGAATGCAACTGTAATAACCGGTGCTTTGTCATCAATGATAATCTTATCCGTGACTGTCGTTTTCTGCAGCACCTGATCTTGTGCAATCACCTCAACAGTATACTCTTTTACGTCATTGTCCACTTCACTCAGAAGAATGTTGGCCGATTGACCATTATCGTCCGCTGTCCATGTCAGATTATCCTGTACCACACCGTTGACTTTTACTTCTGTACCCGCCGGATACTTGTCCGTCACAGTTACTGTCATGGTTACATTGTCAGCAAAAATCTTTTCACCATTTGTTCCTGTTTCATATTTCGACTCTCCATAGCTTATGGAAATCTGCGGAACGTCATTGTCTAATCGGAGACCTACACTATTGTAATAGGATATATTACCGGCGTAATCTTCCAGCCGGAAATATAAGTACTGATCTGTTTCATCAATAATCTTTTGTGATTCTACCGATACAACTCCATTTTCCTCCTGTTTGATTGACATGGAAGTCCATGTAACACCGTCTGTCAAACTTTCATCCGCCAGCAACTGAGGGTTGTCAGAATAACAGTATGCAACGGATTTTACCCCGGAGCCTTCGTCCGTAACCTGTGTGAGCCTGAAGGTATTCTGCTCTTCCCCACCTGTTTCGGCTTTCATATAATAATACCATGTCATATTCTGATTTCTATGTGCCAGGAATTCGTCCGGGCTCCATGTTATCTGGTATGATTTCTCATACCGGATCAGATTCATCTCAAATCCTGCCGTCGGAGCCTTTTTATCAATCACAACAGTCTCTGTATGTGTATCCGGAATACCCCCTTTATCCTTGATTTCCATTGTAATTACATAGGTATCTGTCTGATCCGCTGCTGTCTGTAACGTAATCGAATTTGTATATACATCTGTGGTGTCATTCTGAAGAGACCAATGATTGGTAAATGATACTGGTTCGGCATCTTCCATATTTTTTTGAATGGTAACTTTCACTCCATCTTCTGTGAAATTTTTTTCTGTTACAGCCAGATGAATTGTCACATCTTTGTCAAATGTATACTTTTTATTCCCAACATCGGAGATTTTGGCTGTTTGATCATAAGTATAATCCTGTATCTCAGGTGCTGTATTATCCAATTCAAAACCAAGCCCATCCACATAAGCTACATTATCCAGGTAATCTGTCAGCTTATAATATACATAAACAGGGCCATCTTCTGCTTCGGTTATCTCTATTGTTTTCGAACCGGTTGAGAAATCCTCAATATTAATCCACTGATCCGCTGACACATTCCCGATTGTGTCCCCGGTATAACGTATTGTGGACTGTGTATACTCTGCTTTTTTTACCCCTGCGCCTGCATCTGTTATCTCAGATATCTGGAATTTAGATGGTAAATCATCTCCAGCCGACTTATTAGTTGTAATGCTCAATACATCTCCTATGGCATCAATACTCTTATATTCACTGTCCTCATAGGTTCTGACCTGTGCTGTCGCTTTGGCGGCAGGTCCCGCATGATCCACAATAAATTCTACCACACCGGATGTTCCCATGTTTCCTGTTTCATCTGTATAGCTAATCTCTATCCGATAATCACCATCGTTTGAAAAGGTAACACCATAAGACTTATCTGCTTCATTAAACTCACCAATACTGATGTCGGATTCTGATACCGGTTCATAAATTCCCTGATCCGTTTTCTTTTGAATCCCTTTCTTCAGATCTGCTAAAAACTTCTCCTGTTCAAAAGATTCCTCTTCCTTAACAGAAATGGTATATATTACTCCCTTATAAAAGGTTTTACCCATTGTATCCGTGTATTTTCCCGTGTTTGTTTGCTCTGTAACCTCTATAACCGGAATCGTCGAATCTCTCTGAACCAGTTTTTCCGGATTATCGACATTTCCAATCTGATATTCATTTGTCCCATCGACAATATCCACATAAAACACTGAGCCTGCGAGATTGTTTCCGGAATCTTCTAAAATTTGAACTGCATAAGCATTCACAGAATTTTCCGTAGAATTTTGTATCTTTATCGCTTTGGATTTCGGTGTATCCTTCGGCAAGCTGATGCTGCCTTCTGCATTTTTTTCTGTCTGTATCTCATATGTGTTGTTCGCCTTTTTTGTAGCTCCATAGACTTCATAGTTCACAGTCAAATCAGTCTCACAAAAGCTCTGTTGTAACCAGACTGTGATCGTTATTTCCTGATTGTCGTCTGTCTGATCCCCTGATGTTTCTTCAGCGCGGACGCTGATTGACCTGGTAAAGGTATCCGGTATCACGGAGAACAAAAGCGTACAGGCTAAAATAAGCGCCAGCCATTGCCTATGTTTCTTGTTCATCTTTCTCATATCCTTTCCTTCGTATTCCCTATCTGACTGCTTTTTCACACTAACTGATAACTTCTGCTGTATGTATCAATATAATACTCTGAATTTCTCTGCAATACCCCTGTTTCGTTTCTGCTACGTCACTTTCATCCAGCGGAGCAGTTTCCATGGAATCTTTGCCAGGTATCATATTCTCCTCCAGGACGGTAGTTTCACCTGCTGCATTTTCCAGCACGATTGTCTCACTGGAATAAGTTAAATTATCGGTGGCGATTTTTTCTGTTATCACAGTATTGCCCGCTGTATCTTCAATAATTCTTCCGGACCTGGAAACACGTTCTGTCTCCCTCTGAATTTTGTTTCGTTCTTCCTGTTCTTTGATATTACGAATTGCCTTCTTTGCAGTTCTTCCGGTAATATCTCCGAATGCCTTCGGAATATTCAGCACAAAAAATAATATGACAGCAACGATCAGCAACAGAATACATACTGCCAGTGCAATGTAGTACATCAACATATAATTGTTATATGACATATGCCTTTCCTCCTATTTCTTAGCTTCCGAAATTCTGACTTTTGTCTCTTCAATTTCATTCAGAATATTCGCAAGTTCTTCTTCTACCGCTTCATACTTTGTCTCCTGTGCTGTTTTTTCTGCTCCTTCCTGTATTTTTTCCAGAAGAGAAATCATATCCTCCTGTGGCACTTCTGTAAAATATGCCACCTGTTCATTGATGGTGTGAACGATTTCTCTCCACACAAGACGTTTGGTGTCGTCATCGTTGCTGTTTTCCATCATATCAATCAGACGAGTCATACTTTTCCACATATTGGCATATTCCTGATTCATATCATCCATTCGGGACTGCCCCTCATACTTGCTGATATTTTGACGGCACTGACCGATTTCCACAAAAACAGCTGCGGTTTCGGAATACTCTTTTGCATCTTCAAACCATTCCACGGCATTTTTATACCGCTCATTTTCCACCTGATAGTCATACCAGTATGCCATTCCAATTTCATAACAAACCTGTGCATAACCTTCCGGATTTTCTTCTTTCAAATCCTCCAATGGTCTTTGGGTGCTGGAAAAACCGTTTTCATTTTTGCTGTTCAATCCTGCCTTGAGCTGTGTAATCTGTGAAGATTCTTCTCTGGTAAAACTTCCCGTCTCCTCATCCTGATCAGAATCCAGATACATCTCTACCAGATTCAGATATGCCTCTGTGCGGGTATCATCCGTCTGAATGGCTTCTTTATATAATTCCTGTTTTTCTTCCTGGGATAATGTGGCGTCATCTGCCTGACGGATGAGATAGTCATAGTTTTCGCTTAACACGCCTCTGGCACCGTGATATGCAGTCGCAGCCGTAATTCCCGCTGCCGCCCCCAATGTCACCGCTGTTCCAAAAGCAATTAATTTCTTCTTTTGTTTTTTTCTGTATCGATCATCAATTTCATCATAATGTTCCAGGGCATACATCAGTTCCGCACAGGATTGATACCTGTTTTCCGGCTCTCTCTGGGTACATTTTGAAATAATTTTTTCCAATCCACTGGATAATGCGGGATTAATCTGACGGATTGGCCGTATCTCATAAGGCGGTGCCGACGGATCCATTCCGGTGACCAGATGATAAAGGGTCGCTCCAAGACAATAGATATCTGTTCTGGCATCCGTTTTTCCTCCGAACTGTTCCGGCGCCGCATATCCTATCGTACCAAAACTAATGGTATCCTTTACATTAAATTCTTTAAATTCTTTTGCCGTACCAAAATCTATAAGCGTAATATGCCCGTCAGGACGCAGCATCACATTGGCCGGTTTCATGTCCCGATAAATGATTGCCGGAGTTCTCGAATGAAGATATCCCAGCACATCACACAATTCCATGGCCCATTTGATTACATTTTCCTGCGGCTGTGCCCCGTAATCTTCCAGCCTGTTCTTTAATGACTTTCCTTCAATATAGTCCATCACAATAATAAAGCTGTCTTCCATGTCTATGACATCCACAATACTTGGGAGATACTTATGATTCAGCTTTTTTAACATCTCAGTCTCTACGATCAGACCCTGCCGGACAGCTTTAAAATCGTTGACTCCTTCTTTTCGAACTTCTTTAATCGCCCATGTTTTATTAGCCTTTTCATTTATTGCCATATACACAACGCTCATACCACCATGGCCGATTTCGCTCAAAATCTTATACTTTCCATCTACCAGGGAGCCTATTGCAAGCATGACTTATTCCTCCATTCCCTACCTTTTTTCAGTATGTTCTTACCGCTGCAGCTGTAATATTATCCGTTTCATTTCTTCTTATATTCAAATCCACGAGATAACGTATATTCGCTTCCATTACTACTTCTCCGTTCATAACCTCCGGCGCCAGCATCTTGTACATTTCTTCCGATGTGATTTCATGCCGGAATCCATCGGAACAGAACATATATACTGTATTTTCTTCTGTGTTGCCACAAAAAATATCAGGAAATACACGTTCTGACGCTCCCACACACTGCAGGAGCACATTCCTGCGTGGATCCGACTGTGCCTGTTCCACAGTCATGTGTCCCAGTTCTACTTCTCTCGCCACCAGAGTCTGGTCTTTCGTCAACTGCAAAATGCTATTTTCCTTTAACGCATATGCCCGGGAATCTCCTACATTTATCAAATAATATCTGTTTGGAGTTATTAACATGGCAACAATCGTGGTGCCAATCTTTATACCCTCGGATTTTCCGTATTTCATAATCTTTTCATTTAGTTCTGTCACCAGAGAAAGCCACTGTGACCGGATAATATGCTCGTATTCCTCCGTATCCGCAATCAAACAAAGATTCTCAGAAGCCCAGTTTTCAAATGCTTTCACCGCTGTGGCACTGGCTACTTCTCCTTTTTCAAATCCCCCCATTCCGTCGCATAACACAACAAACACAACTTCCCCGATATGTGTATCATACTTTTTCATCATCAGGCTGTCCTGATTTGTCTGTTTCCTGATTCCCACATCTGTCGCTGCCGCAATCATAAAATTCATATCCATCTTCCCTCCGCCATTTAATACATTCTGAACTCAAATTCTTCATTGGCCAGTTTCAGTATGTTCCCATGTGTCAGCTGGGTCTGAACATTACTGGCAATCATCATTCCATTCACATAAGTGTGATTCTTGGAATTTGTATCTATGATGAAATAGTCGTTCCCATTTACTATGATATTGGCATGGCTTCTGCTGATTGCAGAATTATCTCCAATAAAATAATCTACGTAATTATGTTCTTTTCCAATCCGGAAAATCGGTCCTTTGATAAAAACTTTTTCCCCGGTCTTTTTTCGCACCAGATATGGCTGTACTTCTGCAGGGGCACTTAACAAAATGGTATCTCCATGATTCATTTCTTCGCCAAGAACAACCGTGTCGCCAAAGTCCATATGTCTTTCCACTACGGGAGGCTGTTCCGGTACTTTTTGAGATACAGCAGAAGCCTGTTCTGTCGCTACAGGCATTACCGTCTGTGGTTGTTGCGGTTGTTGCGGTTGTCGAGCTTGCATCGGCATACCTCCCCGAGGCGGCTGTGTACCCGGCATTCCTGTTCTTCCTGCCTGCGGTATCCCTGCTCCCTGAGACGGCACACGTCCCTGTCTCATCATTTGCGGCGGCACTGTGCCCACTGAAGCAGGCATTCCGGGCATTCCAGGCATTGCTCCCTGCTTTACTGACTTATTTTTCTTTTTAAACAAACCGAAAAATATACCTTGTTTCTTCTGTTGCTGAATGTTTCCTGCCTGTGGTGGGATTGGAGGCTGCTGTCTTGGTGCACCCGGTACGACATAACTTTGTTGAACCGGAGGGGTTCCCTTTCCTTTTTTTCCTGCTGCCTGTGGTGGCATCTGCATTCTCCCCTGTGGTGGCGTCGGCATTCTCCTCTGCGGTGGCAC
>CALWLV010000166.1 GCA_944381595.1 uncultured Roseburia sp. | reverse complement strand
TAATGAATCTTTCCATCACGACATACCTTTACTTCCAGCCACTCAGAAAGTGCATTTACAACGGAGGCTCCGACACCATGAAGGCCACCGGATACTTTGTACCCTCCACCACCGAATTTTCCCCCGGCATGGAGAATCGTAAATACTACTTCTACTGCAGGTTTCCCTGTTTTTGTATTAATACCTACCGGAATTCCTCTTCCATTATCTTTCACAGTAATGATATCCCCCGGCAGAATCTCAACTTCAATGATAGAGCAGAATCCGGCCAGAGCTTCATCTACTGCATTATCTACAATTTCATACACCAGATGGTGAAGCCCTTTTGAGGATGTACTGCCAATGTACATTCCCGGTCTTTTTCTTACGGCTTCCAATCCTTCCAAAATCTGTATCTGATCCCCACCGTAATTGCTGTTATTATTATTACTCATTGCTGCTCCTTTCTATTGTACCGTTAGTAACTTTGTATACACTATTGATGTGAAATCGATTTTCAACAAATTCATCCAATCCGGTACAGGTAATTAATGTCTGAACACCTTCAATACTGTCCAGCAAATGTTTTTGTCTATTACTGTCCAGTTCTGACAAGACGTCATCCAAAAGCAATACCGGCACATCATGAATCTGTTTCTCAACAAGTTTGATTTCTGATAATTTCAATGACAATGCAGCTGTCCTTTTTTGTCCCTGACTACCGAATTTCCGAATATCAATACTCTGATTATAAAATCCAAGGTCATCCCTGTGTGGACCTGCTGTTGTATTACCCGTACGCAAATCCCGTTCCCTGTTCCGTTTTAATTCGTGGTACAGAGTATTCCCTTTTACGTTTGGTTCATACTGAAGTTGCAGTTTTTCTTTTCCATCTGTGATTTTCTCATGGATTTCTCCCATCACTTCGTTTAACTCCTCCACAAATGAAGCACGCCTGTGCATAATTTTTTCCCCGTACATGGCTAACTGCTCATCCCAGATATCCAAAGTATCTGTCAGAGAAGTGTTTTTCTTTGCAAATCCAATTTCTTTCAACAAGCTGTTTCTCTGATTTAAAATTTTTCCATAGCGAATTATGTCATGTACATAAATTTTATCCAGCTGACATAATTCCATATCGATAAATCGTCTTCGTTCTGCCGGACCATTTTTTATCAGATTAAGGTCTTCCGGAGAAAAAAATACAACATTAATCACTCCAAACAATTCACTGGCTCTTTTAATTGGAATTCCATTAATAGCAATTCCTTTCGCTCTATTTTTTTTCAGATGCATATCAATTCTCAATGGTACTTCATGCTTCATCACCACTAATTTGATATGTGCTTCCTCCTGGTTGAACATAATCATTTCTTTGTCCTTATTTCCCCGATGAGAGCGTGTGGTGGCTGCAATATAGATGGATTCTAATACATTGGTCTTTCCCTGTGCATTGTCCCCATAGAAAATATTCGTATCTTTCCCAAAATCAATTTTTAAGTTCTGGTAATTTCTAAAATTATTTAATTGCAATGATTTGATATACATCCGATGCTCCTGCAAACAAATTATGCATAAATATACATTATTCACTATTTATGCATAATTATTTATTTTATTATTTTGTAATATTTATCTGCTGTCCCTCAAACTCTACCAGATCTCCATCGTATAATTTTTTTCCTCGTTGTGTTTCCACTACTCCATTTACTTTTACTAATCCATCTTGAATGACAAATTTTGCATCCACTCCGGATTCCACCAAACCGGCTGCTTTTAAGGCCTGGCCTAATTTAATATATTCTTCTCTTAACTTGATTGTTTCCATAATTTTTCCTTATCTTTCTTAATATCCTGCATTAAAATTTACTGGAAGAATGAGATAAATATAGCTTTCGCTATCATTCTTAATGACACAAGGTGCTTTCGGATTTACAAAATATAAATCCACTGTTTCTTCATCAATGACTTTCAGGGCATCCATTAAGAACTTCGGATTAAATCCAATCATAATATCTTTTCCATCTTTTTCAATTGCAATCTGTTCGTTCATCGAACCCAGTAAAGAAGAAATCTTTAATTCCAGTTCATTATTTGTAATATGAATAATAATTGGTTTTTTATCTCCCTCTTTCACCAAAAGAGTAGAACGGTCAATACAGTCTAAGAAATCTTTTTTATTAATATTGATGATGGTTTCAAAATTACTGGAAATCATCTGATCTACTTTGAAATATTCACCATCAATTAATCTGGATACAACGATTGTCTGATCAAATTCAAAGGCAATCAGATTCGAACTGAAGAAAATTCTCACATCTAAATCTGTATTTCCTGTTAAAATTTTGCTGATTTCATTTAATGTTTTACCCGGAACAATCACTTTGATTTGTTCAAAAGAATCTTTTAATTCAATTTTTCGAATTGCAATTCTGTGTCCATCCAAAGCAGTAACAGTAAGAATATTTCCCTTTACTTCAAATAATTCTCCCGTCATCAATTTGTTTGTATCGTTATCCGTAATAGAGAAGATGGTTTGTCTAATCACTTCTTTCAATGCAAACTGAGATAAATAAATAAACTGATTTTTTTCAAAAGAAGGTAAATATGAGAAATCTTCTCCTGATTTTCCTGCAATACTGAAAATTGCTTTTTCACAGGTAATGGTTGTTTTAAATGTCTCATCTGTTGTAATGCTTACCTCGCTGTCAGGAAGTTTACGAATAATTTCAGAAAAAATCTTAGCATCAACAGCTACAATACCAGGAGTTACAATTTCACCATCAACAATCGTTTCAATTGCAAGTTCTGTATCGTTGGAAGTAAATTTAATCTGTCCGGTTGATGCATCGATTAAGATACATTCTAATATTGGCATAGTTGTTCTGGAAGGAACAGCTTTTAAAACAATATTTATGGATTGTAATAAATTTGATTTGTTGAAAACTAAATGCATGTGTAAAACGCTCCTTTCGGGTTTTCCATATATAAATATATAATATAAATGCTCGTAGTAGTAATAATATAGGCTGTGTAAATGTTGAAAACCTGTCTTAACTTAGAAAACAAAAGGTTTTGCAGATTTGAAAACTATGTTGATAAAAATTTTTAAGTATGGGATAACTTGGAAGTTATCAACATTGGTTAAAAAATGCCTCGAAGCTCAAAAAAAGTTATCAACATGATTAGACCTAATAAAGTGTATGTGTGTGGATAACTTGTCCACATTATGTGTATGGCCTTCTAATTAGGTACAATCTTCTTCTTAATCACTTCAATGGTGTTCTTTGTTGATTCATTTGTTTCAACTTCATTTTGGATTTTTTCAATGGCGTGCATAACAGTCGTATGATCCTTTCTACCAAGAAGAGTTCCAATGGTTTTGAGAGAGGATTCTGTATAATGCCTGCATAAATACATCGCGATTTGTCTTGGAAATACAATATCCTGGCTCTTAATTTTAGAGGCCATGTCTGCCGGCGAGATATGGAAATGTTCCGCCACTGTATTTACAATCAATTCCGGTGTAATTTCTTTGTTTTCATCTGGTGAGATGATATCCTTTAATACATCTTTTGCAAAATCCAGATCAATTACAGATTTTGAAACTCTGGAAAATGCTACAATTTTAGTCAGAGCTCCCTCTAACTCCCTGATATTGGATTTAATATTATTAGCAATGTATTCTAAGACTTCTTTGTCAATATTATAGCCTTCCGTTTCCGCTTTTCGCAAAAGGATTGCCATTCTGGTTTCGTAGTCAGGAGCGGATACGTCTACGGTAAGTCCCATTTCGAAACGTGATTTCAAACGTTCTTCCAGTGTTGACATATCCTTTGGAGGTTTATCAGAAGATATAACAATCTGTTTATTCGCTTCATATAAGGAATTAAAGGTGTGGAAAAATTCTTCCTGGGAACGCTCCTTACCAATTACGAACTGGATATCATCAATCAAAAGTACGTCAATATTTCTGTATTTGTTTCGGAATTCTACAATCGCCTGCTGGTTTTCGCTACGAATGGCGTTAATCAGCTCATTGGTAAAAATCTCACTGGTTACACAGCGGACTTTTGCAGAAGGATCTTTATCCAGAATAAAGTTGCCAATAGAATGCATCAAATGGGTTTTTCCCAGTCCTACACCGCCGTATATAAAAAGTGGGTTATACATTTCAGCCGGAGATTCTGCTACAGCCAGTGCATATGCATGGGCATAATTATTATTTCCACCAACGACAAAATTTTCAAACGTATAATTAGGATTCAGATTTGCTTCTATCTTCCTATTATTAATAAGAGGATTTAAGTCAGAGCCGGAAACAGCGGATGACTGGTCTAAATCAGCTGTTTTTGAAGCTGTTTTGCCTTTGGACTCTCTCTCGCGTTGTTCGATCATTGCCGGACTGACAAATTCTATGTCAAGTTCTTCTCCCGTTATTTCCTGAACAGAAGCCATCAGTGGCAGGTAGAATTTTTTCCGAATATATTCAATCATATTGTCGTTTTCTTTAAATAGAAGAGTTACCATATTGTTTTCCACAGAATACACCTGAAGTGGTTTAATCCAGGATTTGAAGGATACATCTGCTATTTCATATTCATTTTTAAAGAAGTTCAGAATTTCTGACCACTTTTCCACTACTAAATTGTACATATCATTATTTAAGCCTTTCTATTTTATAATCACAGTCCATACTTCTGCCATCATATATGCTATTGTATACCAATTAAAAGATTTTTTCAACTTTTTTCTAAAAATGAAGCAGAAATCTTGTGGATAACTTTTGTGGAGAAAAATATGGACAAAAAGTGGTTGACATAAAAAAGCCCAAAAATTGCTTACTGTATAGATTTCTACATTTTTTGGTGGATAACCATGTAAAAATGTGGATAACTCGAATTTATCCCCTTATCTACTTTTCCACAAAAAAAGTTATGCATATTTCTACATTGTCGAAAACAGTGAAATTTTAGGAAAATTACAAGAAAATGATGAAAATTCCAGATTTTATCCACAAGTATTCCACATTTTGTGGATAACTTTCCCACACAGTATGGATAAATGAAAAATGTGGAAAACAAAAAAACTTCAAAAATAATAAAAATAGTACTTGACGAAGAAAATCATATTGAATATAATGGGTACGATGTCTTAACATACTTTTAAGTTTCAAAGGAGGTGTAGAGAATGAGACAGACAATGGGTGTTACCTATAATCCAAAGAAGAGAGCTAGAGCAAAGGTTCACGGTTTCAGAGCTAGAATGAGCACAGCTAATGGAAGAAAAGTATTAGCTGCAAGAAGAGCAAAAGGAAGAAAGCGTATTTCAGCATAGATTAGCATAGACCGCATTTTTGTGGTCTTTTCTTCTTTTTATGTTTATTTTGCAAAACTGGGAGAATGTAGTGAAACATATAAATTCATTGAAAAAAAACAGCGATTTCCAGAAAGTCTATAAAACCGGAAGATCCTACGCAAATAAATATCTTGTTATGTATATTCTGGAAAAGGAATCAGAAGATGTGAGATTGGGAATTTCAGTCAGTAAAAAGGTGGGAAACAGCGTAGTAAGACATCGGGTCACAAGGTTAATAAGAGAAAGTTATAGACTAAATAAGGATGTGTTCAGTAGTGGTCTGGACATAGTAGTAGTAGCCAGAGTATCTGCGAAGGGAAGAAATTTTCATGAAATAGAGAGTGCTTTTCTTCATTTGATAAAGATGCATGGCATACAGAGATAAGAAGAAAAAGTGGTGAAAAATTTGAAAAAGACTTTTATTTGTATGATACGTTTTTATCAGAGATTTATATCTCCTCTGAAAAAAGGACATTGCAGGTATATCCCAACCTGTTCACAATATGCGATAGAAGCATTGGAAAAGTATGGAGTTTGGAAAGGAACGTATCTGGCTGTAAAAAGAATTTTGAGGTGCCATCCTTTTTCAAAACGGAGCAGTTATGACCCTGTTCCATAATAAGGAGGATAAGTAGTGTCAGGTATATTTTTAACTAGTTGTACGGATTTTTTCCTGATTAGATGGATTGCGAATATTCTCGGATTTATCATGAATTTATTCTATGGGATTATTGATAATTTTGGGCTTGGAAAAATCAGTATTTGTATTATTGTATTTACAATTATCGTGAAAATTATCATGCTTCCGATTAATATCAAACAGCAAAAATCGATGAAATTAAATAGCGTGGTAATGCCGGAAATACAGGCAATTCAGAAGAAATATGCAAATAAAAAAGATAATGATTCGTTGATGAGACAGCAGGCAGAAATTAATGCCGTATATAAGAAATATGGAACTTCCCCTACGGGCGGATGTCTTCCTATGTTGATTCAGATGCCAATTATTTTTGCATTATATGGAGTTATGGCATGTCTTCCGGATTATGTTAACGATATTCAGGATATGTATAACCAGGGTATTGTTTCTTATATCATAGGTACAGGAGAAAATAGCGATAAGCTGGATTATCATACAATTAATGAGTTGAAAGATATTGATGGTTTAAGTGATTTCCTTTTAGAGAGTGAAAAGGAAGAAGACAATTCACTGGATGAATTAGTCTTGGCGTATTTTGGAAAAGATGGGGATTACGATGAAGAAAAAATAAGAGAAACTGTTTATGATAGTTTCACATCCGCTTACAGCAACGTATTTGGTAATCAGTCTGCATGGAATGTAGTCAATTCGGCTTTTTCTGATGCAATTGAAGATATCAGAGATTTAAAAGGACTTTCAGAGGAACAGTGGAGCAGCCTGACGAAGGAAAGTCTTCAGAAGTATGCAGATTACACCGATGAACAGTGGGATAGTCTGATTGCAAATTATGAAACAATTCTTACTGATATTGATGAGAACAGGAAAGAAATTAAAGAAGCATATTCTTTCTTTACCATTGACTTAAGTATATCACCTGCAAATGGTGTAAAAATAGCGATTATAATCCCTATTTTATCAGCACTGGCACAGCTTTTGAATATGAAAGTGTCTATGTCGAATCAGCAGAATACAGGAAATGATACAGCAAATGGCATGATGTCATCTATGAAAGTCATGAGCTATTCTATGTGTGTAGTATCTGCCATCTTTTGTTATACACTGCCGGCAGGTCTCGGTTTGTACTGGGTAGTTAGTTCGCTGGTTCAGGTGGTTATTCAGATTGTGTTAAACAAACATTTTAGTAAAATGGACGTGGATACCATCATTAAAGAAAATTTGGAGAAAGTAAATAAAAAGAGAGCAAAAGCAGGTCTTGCGCCGAATACTATTACAACAGCGGCAACTGTAAATACAAAAAATTATAAAGTACAGCAGCCGAGTTCTGAAAATAATGGTGATTCAGTAAGTGCAGACAATCACGGAAAGAAAGGTTCTATTTCTGATAAGGCAAATCTTGCAAAGAAGTATGCAGACAAGAAATAGACAGGTGGAGGCCAATATATAATGGAATATCAGGAATTTACAGCAAAAACGGTAAATGACGCAGTAACAAATGCTCTGATTGCATTAGAAACTACCAGAGATAATCTGGAATATGAAGTGGTTGAAAAGGGTAGCAATGGATTCTTGGGAATAGGAGCAAAAGATGCTAAAATTAAGGCAAGAATCAAGGCTCTTCCAAAGAAAACGATAGAAGAAATTGCAGAACAATTTTTAATGGATGTATTCCATGCCATGAATTTAACGGTGAATATAAAAATTGACTTGCAGGGAGATATGATGAGTGTGGAACTTTCTGGAGATGAGATGGGTATTCTGATTGGAAAAAGAGGACAGACGCTGGACTCTCTTCAGTATCTGTTAAGTCTTGTGGTAAATAAAGAAAGTGAAGGATACATCAAGGTTAAGGTTGATACAGAGAATTACAGACAGAGAAGAAAAGAAACACTGGAAAATCTCGCAAAGAATATCGCCTTTAAAGTAAAGAGAACAAAGAGACCGGTTTCATTGGAGCCAATGAATCCATTTGAACGTAGAGTTATTCATTCCGCACTTCAGAATGACAGGTATGTAACTACAAAGAGTGAAGGCGAGGAGCCATACAGACATGTAGTTGTTTCATTAAAGAAGTAATTTTAATGAATAATCTGTGTTAGCTGGGAGAGGCCGGAAGGCCTCTCTTTTTAAGGTTGGAGGTTTATTATGTTTTTATCTGATACAATAGCGGCTATCTCTACAGGAATGACAAATTCCGGAATCGGAATCGTGAGAATCTGCGGTAGTGAAGCCTTAAACGTTGCAGACAAGGTATTTCGTTCCATTAAAGGAACAAAGAAGGTTTCTGAAATGAAGAGTCATACCATTCATTATGGAAAAATCGAGGATGAAGGTAAGATGATTGATGAAGTGCTTTTAATGGTTATGAGAGCACCAAATACTTATACCAGAGAAGATACCGTTGAGATTAACTGTCATGGAGGTATTGTGGTAGTAAAAAAAGTATTAGAAACTGTGTTAAAGCATGGGGCCAGACTGGCAGATCCGGGAGAATTTACGAAGAGAGCTTTTTTAAATGGACGTATTGATTTGTCTCAGGCGGAGGCAGTAATTGATGTGATTAATGCAAAAAATGAATATGCCCTGGCAAGTTCCATTAGTCAGTTAAAAGGTGTTGTATCAGATAAGGTCGTAAGAATCCGGGAACAGATTATGGATCAGATTGCATATATTGAGGCTGCACTGGATGATCCGGAGCATATGAGTCTGGAACATTACAGTGAGGAACTTCAGACAAAGCTGCAGGGAATTCAGAGAGAATTACAGGAAATCATAGATTCTTCGGAGAATGGAAGGATTGTTTATGAAGGAATCAATACTGTTATTTTGGGAAAACCAAATGCAGGTAAATCCTCTTTTTTAAATGCATTGATGGGGGAGGAACGTGCCATTGTGACGGATGTAGAGGGAACTACAAGAGACACCTTGGAAGAACACATCCTCATTCATGGAATCAGCCTGAATCTTATTGATACAGCGGGAATCCGTGAAACAGAAGATAAGGTAGAGCAGATTGGTGTGGAAAAAGCCATGCAGTGTGCAAAAAGTGCAGACCTTATTATTTTTGTTATAGATTCATCCAGAAAAATGGATGAAAATGACAGAAATATTTTGGAATTAATTAAAGAAAAAAAGACTATTTTGTTGTATAATAAATGCGATTTAAATCCGGCAGTTTCATTGGAGGAAATTCAAGATATTACCTCTGCTCCGGTGGTGAAGATTTCTGCGAAATATGGAGATGGTGTAGAAACATTTGAAAAGACTCTGAAGAAAATGTTTTTTGATGGTAAGCTTGACATGAATGATCAGGTATTTTTGACGAATGCAAGACAAAAAAATGATATGATTCGTGCCAGGGAAAGTATTAAGATGGTAGAGGAAGGGATTGAACAGGGAATGTCAGAGGATTTCTTTACCATTGATTTGATGAATGCTTATGAAGCTTTGGGGATGGTAATTGGTGAATCTGTGGAAGATGATTTGGTGGATACCATTTTCCAGAAGTTCTGTATGGGTAAATAAAAGGAAGAGGAAAAAAGATGCAAAGATTTGTGGAAGAGGAATACGATGTACTTGTAGTTGGCGCAGGTCATGCCGGTTGTGAAGCGGCTCTTGCAGCGGCAAGACTTGGACTGGAGACGATTATGTTTACGGTTAGTGTAGACAGCATTGCTTTGATGCCTTGTAACCCTAATATTGGGGGAAGTTCCAAAGGACATCTGGTCAGAGAAATTGATGCCCTTGGAGGAGAAATGGGCAAAAATATAGATAAGACATTTATACAGTCAAAGATGTTAAATGCATCCAAGGGACCGGCAGTACATTCATTGAGAGCACAGGCGGATAAGAAAGACTATTCACAGGAGATGAGAACCACACTGGAAAATACAGAGCATCTGACAATTCGTCAGGCGGAAGTGGCAGAACTGCTTGTGGAAGATGGAAGAATTACAGGTGCAAAAACTGCTTCGGGTGCAACTTATCATGCGAAAGCTGTGATATTATGTACCGGGACTTATTTAAAAGCAAGGTGCATTTATGGGGAAGTCAGTAATCCTACCGGACCAAATGGACTGCAGGCTGCCAATTATCTGACGGATTCTCTGAAAAAACTTGGTGTGGAGATGTATCGTTTCAAGACAGGTACTCCTGCAAGAGTGGATAAGAGAAGTATTGATTTTTCAAAAATGGAAGAGCAGTTTGGAGATGAGAAGATTGTACCATTTTCATTTTCTACAGATCCAGACTCAATTCAAAAGGAGCAGGTTTCCTGCTGGCTGACTTATACCAATGAACATACCCATGAAATTATTCGGGATAATATTGATCGATCTCCATTATTTTCAGGTATGATAGAGGGTACAGGTCCGCGTTATTGCCCATCGATTGAAGATAAGGTTATGAAGTTTGCCGATAAGAACCGTCATCAGGTATTTATTGAACCGGAAGGATTATATACCAATGAAATGTATTTGGGAGGAATGTCCAGTTCCCTTCCGGAAGATGTGCAGTACGCTATGTATCGTACCGTACCGGGGCTTGAGAACGTCAAAATTGTAAGAAATGCCTATGCGATAGAATATGACTGTATTAATCCAAGACAGCTTCTTCCAACACTGGAATTTAAGGAAATCAAGGGCTTATTTAGTGCCGGACAGTTTAATGGAAGCTCCGGATATGAGGAAGCAGCCGCACAGGGAATCATCGCGGGAATTAACGCTTCGATGGAGATATTAGGAAAAGAGCAGATCATTATTGATCGTTCGGAAGGATATATTGGTGTTCTGATTGATGATTTGGTGACAAAAGAAAATCATGAGCCTTATCGTATGATGACATCCAGGGCAGAATATCGTTTGTTATTAAGACAGGATAATGCAGATTTGCGTCTGACACCGATTGGCTATCAGGTGGGACTGGTATCGAAAGAAACTTATGATAAGGTGGAGAAAAAGCGTCAGTTGATAGAAGAAGAAATCAAACGATTATCTGAAATCCCTATTGGTGCAAATCGTACGGTACAGGAATTTCTGGAAAAACACAATAGTTCTGAATTGAAGACAGGTTCTAATCTGGCTGAATTAATTCGTCGTCCGGAATTAACTTATGAAATGGTGGCGGAGTTGGATCAGGATCGTAAAGAATTACCGGATGATGTCATAAATCAGGTAAATATCAATATAAAATATGAAGGTTATATTACAAGACAATTAAAACAAGTGGAACAATTTAAAAAGCTGGAACAAAGAAAATTAAAGGCAGATTTTGATTACGCACAAGTCCATGGTATGAGAAAAGAGGCCATTCAGAAACTAAATCTTTATAAACCACTATCAATCGGACAGGCTTCCCGTATTTCCGGGGTATCTCCTGCTGATATTTCTGTCTTGCTTGTATATTTGGAACAGATGCGTGGCCATCAGGGAGGTAAAATTGAGAAATAATTTTGAAATATTTGACCGTAAGCTGCATAATCTCGGAATTTCTTTAAATGACCAGCAGAAACAGCAGTTTGCAGCATATTATGAAATGATGGTGGAGAAAAATAAAGTGATGAATCTGACTTCTATCACAGAACCATTGGATGTTATAGATAAACATTTTGTGGATAGTCTTGCATTACAAAAGATTTATCCTATGAATCGGAACATTTCTGTCATTGATGTGGGAACAGGGGCAGGTTTTCCGGGAATTCCATTGAAAATTGCATTTCCTGAGATAAAAATAGTACTACTGGATTCATTGAATAAGAGAATCAAGTTTTTACAAGAAGTGGTAGATGCATTAGATTTGAAAAATGTGGTCTGTGTGCATGGAAGGAGTGAAGATTTGGCAAGAAAAGAGGAGTACCGCGAAACATTTGATTTGTGTATATCAAGAGCGGTAGCAAATCTTGCTACGTTATCGGAATTCTGTCTTCCTTTTGTAAAAACAGGTGGTATGTTCATTTCATACAAAGCAGGAAACTGCCAGGAAGAAATAAAAAATTCAGAAAGAGCAGTTGAAAAACTAGGAGGTAAAATATCAGAAATTACAGAACTTTTACTTCCGGAAACTGATTTAGAACGAGTATTTGTGCAAGTTAAGAAAGAAAAACCAACGCCAAAAAAATATCCCAGAAAAGCAGGGACACCGGCAAAGGAACCATTGCAGTAGAAAAGAACTCCGAGGAAACGTATCTTCGGAGTTCTTTTCATCTGGTTATTCACTTAAAATAGACGAAATCGCACAAGATAAGTCGGCTGGTATTTCCAGAGCAGGTAAATGTTTAGAATTACTCAATGTTTCCACTTTTATATCAGAATGAAAATTTTTATATTCTTCAATAATCTGTTGGTAATCAGATTCTTCTTTACTGGAAATAATAGAAACAGGAATTTTCAGTTTCATTAATGCACGGGTCACATTGGCGTCTGTATAGTGGTTCACGATACTTGAATACAATGCTTTGGATGTTTCTCCGTATTGGTAGGCTGCATAATATGCATATATTAGGGAGTTGTCCACTTGATACGGATCATAAAAATAGTTATTATAAAATAGATTTTCATAAGAATTTATATTGTTCATTTTATTTGCGCAGAAGGTTCCTATAATTGGTAATCTTAAAAAGAAATGTTTGTATTTGTTCTCTGTTTCCGGAAGTTTGTTTCCGGAAACATGGCATGGATTAATTAAGATTAACTCACGAAACAATTCTTTTTTATATAATGTAGACATTAATGCAACAGAAGAAGAGGCCCCTGATGTAATAATGGTGCATGGCATTTTTATGATATCATGAATAAAATCACAGAGCATTTGTACAAATACAAAATTTACATAAGTCATATTTGGCTTTTCAGATTGACCACAGCCGATAAAATCCAATGCATAAACAGTGTGATTTTTTTCTAATTCCTTGATTAGTTTATGCCACTCAAAGGAACTGCTTCCTGCGGTAAGATCATGAAGAAGCAGCACGGGAGAACCCTTTCCCTGTTTTGTATAAAAAATATTTCCATATTTCCATTGATATTCAGAATCTTTTGAATGAAAATACGGATAAAGATTCCTGGCATTTTTTTGAACAAATTTATTTATCATGTGCATCCCGGCAAGAGTCAATACGGCAAATGAAAGTATATTTCTTTTCTTCATAGACACAAACCTCCTTAACTTTTTGCTTATCTTATGATTATTATAATCCATAAGATTAGGATATACAATAAAAACTTCCGTTAAATCTTATCTTATGTTATAATGTTTTGTGTGAAAGAAAAATGTTTCACGTGAAACATATAAAGGAATATAAAATGAATCAGCTATATGAAATTTGGATATGTACAAAACAAGGTTTAATAGACGAATTACTAAAAGAATATATCATAAAAAAAATGGAAGAGATTTTTCTTACAAGTAAAATAGATATGAATAAAATAAAAATACATCATATTAATAGTCTAAATGAGATTAATAAAAAAAGTAATATGTTATTAGTAACAGATAAAAAAATATTTGAAGGGAAAATTACGAATGATTTAAAAAGTAATCTACTGGGAATCATTAAATTCTATGGCGAAAAAAACAGCATTCAGATGAGTATTTTATCTTTAAAAGATATCGATGATATGTTGCAAAAATTTTTGAAAAAAAACAATGATAGCCCCGAATTGGTTTCTAATCACCTGACAAAAAGAGAAACAGAAATATTAATATTGATTGCAAAAGGATTATTAAATAAAGAAATTGCTGATAAATTAAACATTACGGAACGCACTGTGAAAAATCATATATCTAATATTTTTAAAAAAATCAATGTGTATGATAGGACACAGGCGGCGGTATATGCGATTAAACATAAAATATATGTTGTATAAATTTAATATATTAAATCTAATATAAATTAGTACTTATTGAGAAAAGTATGATATAATAGGAAAAGTTGCGAATAATGTTTCACGTGAAACATGAAAAAGATAAAAAGAAAGGAACTACTATGGGAAGAATAATAGCCGTAGCAAATCAAAAAGGCGGCGTAGGGAAGACAACAACATCGATTAATCTGGCTTCTTGTCTGGCCGAAGAAATGAAAAATGTTTTGTTATTGGATTTGGATCCGCAGGGGAATGGAACGAGCGGTGTGGGAATAGATAAAAATGAAGCAGAGCATACAGCATATACATTGATGATAGGACAAAGTACAATTAATCAGGCTATTGTACATACTGCAATTGAGCATTTAGATGTCATTCCATCCAATGTGGATTTGGCAGGTGCGGAAATTGATTTATTGGAAGTAGAAAATAGGGAGTATATTATTAAAACAGAACTGAATAAAGTCAGGGATAAATATGATTTTATCATTATTGATTGTCCTCCATCTTTAAATATTTTGACGGTAAATGCAATGGCTGCTGCAGATACCATACTTGTTCCAATCCAATGTGAATATTACGCATTGGAAGGTTTGTCACAGTTAATCTATACCATCGAATTAGTTAAAAAAAGGCTCAATCCAAATTTAGAGATTGAAGGCGTTGTATTTACGATGTATGATGCAAGAACAAATTTATCATTGGAAGTAGTAGAAAATGTAAAGAATAATCTGAAACAGAATATTTATAAAACAATTATTCCAAGAAATATCAGACTTGCGGAAGCACCAAGTCATGGATTGCCAATTAATTTATACGATAGTAAATCTACTGGAGCAGAAAGTTACAGACTTTTGGCACAGGAAGTAATTGAAAGAGAATTAGATGAGTAGTAGGAGAATGGGATGGTAAAGAGAAGTGGTTTAGGAAAAGGTTTAGATTCTTTGATTCCAAGTAATACAACTTTGGAAAAAAAGAGTGAAACAACACAAGAGAAAAAAAGTGAAACAGTCGTAAAGATTTCCAAAGTTGAACCGAATAAAAGTCAGCCAAGAAAAAACTTTAATGAAGATACACTTCAGGAATTGGCAGATAGTATTCGTCAGTTTGGTGTGATACAGCCATTGATTGTTCAAAAAAGAGATGATTACTATGAAATTATAGCTGGTGAAAGACGATGGAGGGCTGCAAAGTTGGCAGGGTTAAAGGAAGTCCCTGTAATCATCAAAGATTATTCTGATGAAGAAATGATGGAAATTGCCCTGATTGAAAATATTCAAAGAGAGGACTTAAATCCAATTGAAGAGGCTCTGGCATATAAGAAGTTAATCAGTGATTATCAGTTGAAGCAAGATGAACTTGCAGAAAAAATAAGTAAGAGCAGAGTTACTATTACAAATTCTATGCGTCTATTGAAATTACCGGAAAAAGTTCAAAACATGGTTATAGATGAAATGATTACAAGTGGCCATGCAAGAACTCTTTTGGGACTGAATGATGAAAAATTACAATTAGAATTGGCTGAAAAAATTTTTGAGGAAAAACTGAGTGTTCGTGATACGGAAAAACTTGTAAAAGAAATCATGAGTCCAAAAGAAAATAAAAAAGAAAAACAGGAATTTAAGGATGCATTTATTTATGAAAAAATTCAGAATGAATTCCGTGAAATTTTTGGAAGCAATGTAACAATTAAAAGAAAAAGTCAAGATAAAGGGAAAATAGAAATCGATTATTATTCAAATGAAGACTTGGAAAGAATCATTGAATTAATGAAATCAATAGACAGAAAAGAAGATAAGTAGAGGTGAACAGAATGAATAGTAAAATATTAAATTCTATGGGAATTGGAAATGTAGATCCAATGATTTTTATCTTAGTTTTATTAGTATTTTGCATTGGATTGTTAATTTGGTTAATTCTTACAAATAGCAAATTAAAGAAAATAACGCAAAAATATGAACGTTTCATGCAGGGAAAGAATTTGGAATCAATGGAAGAACTGTTGATGGAACGATTTGATGAGATGAATAAGATGCTAGACGATACTGCAGACAATACTCAGAATATAAAAGCACTGTTTGAAAATATGGAAGAGACCGTTCAAAAAACGGGAATTGTAAAATATGATGCCTTTCATGAAATGGGTGGAAAATTGAGTTTTGCCCTGGCAATGCTGAATGGAAAAAATAATGGATTTGTAATTAATGCAATGCATAGCAGAGAAGGATGTTATACATATATCAAAGAAATTATAAATGGTGAATCTTATATTCCATTGGGAACGGAAGAAAAACAAGCATTGAATCAGGCATTGGGAAGAGAAGGGGCTGTCGCACTAAGTAATTAGTGTGCAGCCTCTTTTCTTTGCAAAAAAATTACAGCCAGGCTTTGAAAAGTCTGGCTGTTGGTGTAAAATATAGGTATGCGAACCCCTATATTATTACACAAGAATTATACTTTGAATGAGGAAGGATA
>CALWLV010000165.1 GCA_944381595.1 uncultured Roseburia sp. | reverse complement strand
GCAATAAATACTTGCACCTATTTTTTGATTTCCATGTTCCCATAACACAAGTATAACACCACGCTCTACTTTTGGCTACCTTTACCCACCGTCTAAAACCAGTGGGATTGCGGTAGCCATTTTTCAATAATATAAAGCATTATAGCATATTCTTAATACATGTAAAGTTAATTTAGTTCAGAAATACCGTTATATTTAAATATTTTATTTTCCCTATTGGCTTATTTTGTTTTCCGTTGTATAATAAGGTTTTAAAGGAGGATTAAAAATGCCAGTTAAATATGTTTTTGTTACAGGCGGTGTTGTTTCCGGTCTTGGTAAAGGCATCACAGCAGCATCCCTTGGTCGTTTATTAAAAGCTCGTGGTTATAAGGTGACAATGCAGAAGTTTGATCCCTATATCAATATTGATCCAGGTACTATGAACCCGATTCAGCACGGAGAAGTATTCGTTACAGATGATGGTGCTGAAACAGATTTGGACCTTGGTCATTACGAAAGATTCATTGATGAAAATCTGACAAAGAATTCCAACGTAACTACCGGTAAAATTTACTGGTCTGTGTTGCAGAAAGAAAGAAGAGGAGATTTTGGCGGGGGCACCGTTCAGGTCATCCCTCATATTACCAATGAAATCAAGAGCAGATTCCATCGGAATTTTTCAACCAAGGATACTGAAATCGCCATCATTGAGGTGGGCGGAACCGTAGGTGATATTGAAAGCCAGCCATATCTGGAATCCATTCGTCAGTTCCAGCATGAAGTAGGACGTGAGAATGCAATTCTCATCCATGTTACCCTGATTCCTTATCTTCGTGCATCAGGAGAAATGAAAACAAAACCTACTCAGGCCAGTGTGAAAGAACTGCAGGGAATGGGTATTCAGCCGGATATCATTGTCTGCCGTACGGAACTTCCACTGGACAAAGGATTAAAAGATAAGATTGCCCTGTTCTGTAATGTTCCAAGTGATCATGTACTGCAGAACCTTGACGTTGACTTGCTTTACGAAGCTCCTCTGGCAATGGAGAAAGAACATTTGGCAGAAGTTGCCTGCAAGTGTCTGCAGCTTGACTGTCCGGAACCGGATTTAAAAGAATGGACTGACATGATTGAACGTGCTAAGAATCCGAAAAAGACAATCAAAGTTGCATTGGTTGGTAAATATATTACTCTTCATGATGCTTATATCAGCGTTGTGGAAGCACTGAAACACGGTGGAATCGCCAATGATGCTGACGTTCAGATTAAATGGGTCGACTCAGAAACTTTAACTCCTGACAATGTGGGAGATGTTCTGGGGGATGTTTCCGGTATTCTTGTTCCAGGCGGTTTTGGCGACAGAGGTATTGAAGGAAAGATTACCGCAATCCAATATGCAAGAGAACAGAAAATTCCTTTCCTTGGACTTTGCCTTGGAATGCAGCTCTCCATCGTGGAATATGCAAGACATGTGTTGGAATATGCAGATGCTCACAGTGTGGAACTTGACCCACAGACTACACATCCTGTGATTCATCTGATGCCTGATCAGGATGGAATTGAAGATATCGGCGGTACTTTAAGACTTGGTTCTTATCCATGTGTATTGGACAAGACATCCAAGGCTTATGAAGTTTACAAGGAAGAAGTGATTCACGAACGTCACAGACATCGTTATGAAGTAAACAATGATTACCGTAAGGCTCTCACCGACCATGGTATGAAACTCTCCGGTATTTCCCCTGACGGAAGAATCGTGGAAATGGTTGAACTGGAAGATCATCCTTGGTTCGTCGCTACTCAGGCACATCCGGAATTAAAATCAAGACCAAACAGACCTCATCCTTTATTCAAAGGATTCGTTGGGGCAGCAGTGACTTACAGCGAGAAATAATATAATATAGAATAGAGTGGGTACGGCACAATCAACTGTTTTGTTGATTGTGCCGCACCTTTTATATTCCTTTCCCCATCTTTTCCTGCTTAATCATATTTCTAACTGCTTCTATGGCTGTCTCAATCGCCCCTGTAGTATCTTCTGTCTTATCCTCCCTATATCCTGCTTTATCACGTTCCTGATTCCAAATCATTAGAAAAATCGCACCACAACGCACATGAAGGGTAGACGCTGTGACAAACAGTGCCGCTGTCTCCATCTCAGAGGCCAATACTCCGGCTTTCTTCCATGCCTCCCATTTATATCGTAATTCCGGTGCCACCGGCATCCTTCCCGGTTCATGCTGTCCATAGAAAGAATCTTTACTCTGTACCACTCCCACATGGTACTTCTTTCCAAGGGTATCTGCTGCCTGCATAAGACGAATCAAAACCTCTGTATCCGGAACTGCAGGATATTCCAACGGCATATAATGAAGGGATGTACCCTCTTGTCTCACGGCTCCCGATGCGATGATTAAATCTCCCGGCAGAGGTTCCTCACTGATTCCACCACAGGTACCCACACGAATAAACGTGTCTGCCCCACACTGAACCAATTCCTCCATGGCAATTGCTGCAGAGGGACCTCCGATTCCTGTGGAACATACACTGACTAATGTATCCTCCAGTTCTCCCGTATAGGTTACAAATTCCCGGTTTTCAGCCACTTTTACCGGATGTTCCAGATATGCCGCTATCTTTTCCACCCGTCCGGGATCTCCCGGCAGAATAACATATCTTCCTACTTCCCCCTTTTTACACTGAATATGCATCATTCTCATTTTATTATATTCCTCCCATTCTCATGATAATCTTTTTATCCTTTATGATAAGTTGTAGTTACACTTCTGTCAACTATTTTTCAATTTCCCCTAGCCAAAT
>CALWLV010000164.1 GCA_944381595.1 uncultured Roseburia sp. | reverse complement strand
TTTTTCTTTCTATGTTTTATTTTTTACGGACTGTCCGTTATTTATTCTTTCACGTTTCTAACATTTCTCCGGTTCCGGATATTCTACACCAAAAGTTTCTACCGTTACCTTTTTCATCTTCTGCTCTTCCAGAGGTTTGTCCATATAGTCCGTTGCTACGGATGCAATTTTATCAATTACCTCTTCTCCCTCAATCACTTTTCCGAACGCCGCATACTGACCGTCAAGATGAGGAGATGTTTCATGCATCACAAAAAACTGTGAACCTGCTGTGTCCGGCATCATTGTTCTTGCCATAGAAAGAACACCTTTCGTGTGTTTTAAATCATTCGGAAAACCGTTTTGTGTAAACTCTCCCTTTATGGAATAGCCCGGTCCGCCTACACCTGTTCCTTCCGGATCTCCACCCTGAATCATAAATCCCCGGATGACTCTATGAAAAATAATACCGTCATAATATCCTTTTTTCACAAGACTGATAAAATTGTTGACTGTATTTGGTGCAGTCTCCGGATATAACTCTGCCTTCATGATGTCTCCATTATTCATTTCAATGGTTACGATTGGATTCTGTGCCATATTTTTACTTCCTTTCTTTTTTTACATCTTGTTCATAATTCTTTTACATGGAAAACACTCTTTTTTCACGATTTCAAATTATGATATTAATATAAACAAAACGTACTATACATTTTGTTTATGTTTTTTCATAATTTTTTTGAATCGGATTTATCCGATTCCCTCCCTTTTTTATTATTAGAATATATTTGCGGGAAGGATGCAGCGATGCATCCTTTCTGCATGTCTTAATACATATTAGCACTTTTTATACATTGGTCAATAGGTCATCGCCTATATTTTATCCAATCTGTCCCTGATATGCAATAATAAATTGAATGCATATTACTTTTCCTAAAAAATTGAACGCGTATGAATCTTCCGAATCATACGCGTCTTTCTATTTGTTATAAAACTCTCTATTCTTTTAAAATCTGCTTTCCGTTGCCTAAATTTCAAACACAAGGTCGCCGTATGTAGGCATCGGCCACTCTTCTTTTGGCATAATCACTTCCAGTTCATCTGCCGGTTTTCTGAGTGCTGCCATCGCCGGCATAACCTCATCTTTATAAGCTACAGCACATGCCTGTGAATCTTCAATAGCTGCTGCCTTTTCTGTAATTTCTTCCAGTTCTCTGACAGCCTTCTTCATCTCTGTTAATTTTTCAGAAACTTCGGAAAGTATTTCTGTCTGAACTGTAGCATCAACCCCGGCTTCTTTTACGGTTAATACTGTATCAGCCAATTTCTTTGTATATTTCATGGCTGTCGGAATCAGCATTTTATTTGCCATGTCAACCATTGTCAACGCTTCAATATTTCTGACGCCGGCATACTGCTCAAATAAAATCTCTTTTCTTGCTTCCAGCTCCTCTTTTGAAAGAATACCGAATTTACCATACATCTCTATTGTAGTTTCATCCAGTAATGCCGGAATTGCATCTACGATAGATTTGCAGTTTGGCAGACCTCTCTTTTCAGCTTCTATCGGCCATTCTTCAGAATATCCGTTTCCATTAAAGACAATTCTTGCATGCTCCCTCATTAATTTTGCAATATATTCTTCTAATGCCTTATCAAAGTCCTCTGCACCTTCCAACGCTGCAACAGCTTTTTCAAACTGTTCTGCCATCATTGCATTTAATACAGTATTTACCTCGCCGATGGTGTTAGATGAAGCAACCATTCGGAACTCAAATCTGTTACCTGTAAAAGCAAATGGCGACGTTCTGTTTCTGTCTGTAGGATCTTTCTCTAATTTCGGCAGTTTCTTAATACCAAAATCAATTTCACCGGATGAAATACTGGACTCTGCCTTACCATTTTCGATAATCTGTCTTACAACATCTCCCACCTGATCGCCCAAATACATGGAAATAATTGCCGGCGGTGCCTCATTTGCACCAAGTCTGTGGTCATTTCCTGTGTTGGATGCCGCCAGTCTGAGTAATACTGCATGCGTATCAACAGCTGCCATGGTGCAGGCCAATACCAACTGGAACAATTTATTATTCTCCGGCTCTTTTCCCGGTTTAAACAGGTTAATACCGTCATCTGTAGTAAGAGACCAGTTGTTGTGTTTACCGGAACCATTCATGCCGTCAAACGGTTTCTCATGAAGCAGACAAATCATTCCATGTGCTTTTGCGGTTTTCTTTAATAAATCCATTACCAAAAGGTTGTTATCTAAAGCAACGTTTGAAATTGAGAAAATCGGAGCAATTTCAAACTGTCCCGGTGCCACCTCACAGTGCTGTGTTTTTGCTGTGATTCCTAATTTCCACAACTTGGTATTTAACTCTTCCATAAAGGCTTTTACTCTCGGTGGTATGGAGCCAAAATACTGGTCATCCATTTCCTGTCCCTTTGGAGGCTTTGCTCCAAACAATGTACGACCTGAATAGATAAGATCCGGTCTCTTTAAATATTTTTCTCTGTCCACAAGGAAATACTCCTGCTCCGGTCCCACATAGGAGTAAATTCTGTTTGTCTCTTCATTTCCAAACAGTCTCATCAGTCTTACACCCTGCTTACTTACCGCATGCATGGCTTTCAGTAACGGAGTTTTTGTATCTAAAGACTCTCCTGTATAGGAGCAGAATGCTG
>CALWLV010000163.1 GCA_944381595.1 uncultured Roseburia sp. | reverse complement strand
CCAAGAAATCGGCAAGTGATTTTTTCTTAGTATTTTTTAACAGATAAGAGTCTAACAAAGCAATACTCCACGCACCGCCTTCACCTGCTGTTTCCATAACGGAAACCGGTGTGTTCAATGCTGCTGCAAGAATGCCCTGTCCAACACCTTTTGTCTTGAACAATCCACCATGACCATAAATTTTATCTACCTGTACACCTTCCTGCTTGAAGAGGATATCAAGACCTGTCTTCAATACACTGAGTGCTGCAAATAAATTTACTCTCATAAAGTTTGCAAGATTAAATTTACTTTCCGGAGTACGAACGAACATCGGACGGCCTTCTTCAAATCCAGTGATATGTTCCCCTGAGAAGTAGTTGTAAGCTAAAAGTCCGCCACATTCCGGATCTCCTTCTAATGCCTTATTGTATAATGTTCCGAATAATTTATTCATATCCACATCCATGCCGAATGCTTCTGCAAATTCCTTAAACAAACCAACCCATGCATTTAAGTCGGATGTACAGTTATTGCAGTGAGCCATGGCAACCGGATATCCTGTCGGAGTTGTAACAAGGTCAATTTCATCATATGCCTTGGATAAATCTTTCTCAAGAACTACCATACCAAATACAGATGTTCCTGCAGAAACATTTCCTGTACGAACCTTAACACTGTTGGTTGCAACCATACCGGTACCTGCATCACCTTCCGGAGGACACACAGGAACGCCTGCCTGCAACTTACCGGATACATCCAGAAGTTTTGCTCCTTCTGCTGTCAGTGTACCTGCATTTTCTCCTGCTACCAACACCTTAGGAAGAATGTCTCTTAACTTCCATCCAAAGTTCTTACCTGCAATCAATTCATCAAACTGATCCACCATCTTCTGGTTGTAATCCTTTGTATTCATATCAATTGGGAACATACCGGATGCTTCGCCGATACCCAGTACCTTCTCTCCTGTGAGTTTCCAGTGGATGTAACCTGCCAGTGTAGTCTGGAACTTAATGGCAGACACATGTTCCTCACCATTTAAAATCGCCTGATACAGATGAGCGATGCTCCATCTCTGAGGAATGTGGAAGTTAAATAACTTTGTCAATTCTTCTGAAGCCTGTCCTGTGGTACTGTTTCTCCATGTACGGAAAGGAACCAGTAATTCGTCCTTCTCATCAAATGCCATGTAACCATGCATCATGGCACTAAAACCAAGACCTGCAAGCTTCTCTACTTCTACACCAAACTGATTCTTCACATCTGCAACCATCTGAGCATATGCATCCTGAAGTCCGGACCAAATTGCATCCAGACTGTAAGTCCAGATGTTATCCACCAGCTGGTTTTCCCACTCATGACTTCCGGAAGCGATTGGTGCATTATTCTCATCAATCAGAACTGCCTTAATTCTTGTGGAACCAAACTCGATTCCAAGTACTGCTTTCCCATTTAAAATGGTATTCTTTGCGTCACTCATTTATTTCATCCTCCTAAATATAAAAAATAACATATTCATTTACGTTAGTATACACTAAAAAAGGGGGATTTTCAAGTTATTTCTCTATCTCATTCCCGCCATGATAATAATTGCTATCTCTTCCTTTTGTAACAGTAAATTCCACACAGTTACAGCACCCAGACAGATGAGTGGCAGGGAAAGAATCCCATCCAACAGGAAATAAGATGTCAAATATCCATGGATTTTGTTTCTTCTATATCCGCAAAGATAAAAAATTTGAATTTCTCTGTTCATCTGCCTGATTCTGTACCGACAAAACATCACCAGAGATATGACGCAGAATACAATGACAATTACAATGACCAATTCGAAAATCCCCAGAATGGCATCTGATTTTTCCTGAAAGAGGGTATCACTTTCCATCTCCAGCATAAGAGCCGCCTGATACCAGTCTGCGTTTCCCGTCCGCAGAATCAATATCAAAAGTCTCATTGCCGTCAGTATCATAACCAATTCCACCGACAATACAAGAATTTCTCCCAGAGTGGAAAGGGGACAATGCAATTTTCTTTTGATTACCCAGTTCATAACAAAACCGCCTCCTTTTTCAGCGTTTCTGCAACCGAAATTCTGCGGACGCTGCATATTGTCACAACACTCATAGCAACAATGCACACACCAATCACCAGAACCACCAGACCAGCACAGCCCCAGTCAAAGGTAAAACAGATATGCTTATCATACAAAGAGCCCAGTTTCTGCATGATATAATCATAGACCAGCACCGGAATCGCTGACAGAATCATACCGATGATCATATTTCTTCCAAGAAAAAAACCTTTCTCCACAATATACATACCAATCTGCTGCCTTAGCGTGTAACCGCAGGCTGTGCGGATGGCAAACTGGTTCTTCAGTGTTTTTAATTCTCCCGCCAGCATTACAAAAAACATAATCACTGCGGTAACCGCAAACATTATCATGAGCAGATCCGCCACTTCAATGATTAAGGTATAAAAAAGTACCAGATTTTCATTGTAAGTCATGAAAGGAAATGCCGCAATCCCCGTGCAGCTTTCTATCTCCTCTGACGCCTTCTTCAAATCGTATCCCGGCTTCAAAGAGATTCCCACCATATAATTCTGAAGCATTTCTGCCTTTTCTTCTTCGCTCATATCATATCCCTGGGTCACTTCTTCAATATATGCTTCCTGTCCTTCACACTTTACAAACAGGAAAAGTTCCATACTATCATCGCCACTGATAAAAAACATATTATTGACACAGGCACTGTTTATATTATCATAAGTTCCGGCGACGACAAAGGAATATTCCCTTGTTTCCTGTACATATTGCCCCGTCACCTGAAAGTTTAACGTTTTTCCGACCAGCTCACCGCCGTCAGCATATGTATATTCATCGTATATCCCCATATCATACAGGTATTTCGGTATCAGAATTTCACCTTCCGATAAGTGACCGTCACCATCTACAATATATTTCTGTAAAGATTGTATTTCTGACACCAGATTCACATCTACCTTCTGCTTTCCTGTCACTTTTGCATTCTCCCACTCTGCATTCGTAACGCCTGTATGCCAGTAAATCTCATCCACATATTCCTTCGTTTCCAGTTTCTTCCGTATTTCTTCCATCTGAGGCTCCTGTTCTCCCGATGAGAGCGGAAGAAACACCACTCTTCCCAAAGGCTTGTTGATAATGTTTTCACTTCCCTGAATCACTGAACCCAGGAAGGCATGTATAAGCAAAAAGATACTTACGGACAATACTGTCAGAATTGAAATAAGCCGCTGACTTTTTCTCTTGCTCTTTTCATCAAGCAATGCCAGACGAATCAGTTCTCTCCATCGCTTCATTTTTAATCACTCCCCTTCCCTATCTGTATAAAAACGGTCCCAGTCCGAGAAAATGGTTTCTTTTTCATTTCCGTCAGGATCCATCAACTTAATCTCAACAGCATAACGATATGCCTTAGGTTCTTTTCCATCTCCATCTGTCCCCGAAAACACTGTATTCATTACTATGACGGACAAATAATCCTCGGAATCCTTTAACGGAAACTGATAAACATCATATCCCTCCATCAAGACATTTTTGATAAAAATATGTTCATAACATAATAGACGTTCTAACTTTACCGGAGCTCCTTCCTTCTGAATCAGTTCCCTTACCTCATCTAACGAAACCGTCTGCGCCATCTCCTGGAAGGATTCTACCAACTCATACACCAGCTGTTTGTCCGTCACAAATCCCCGGAAAGAATACTCTCCAAACCATTTGTTGTCAATGGTAAAAAACTCATAATTATCTGCCACATTAAATAATACGATGCATTTCTCTCCATCTTCATATCCAAATAGTGTAACAGACAGCTGTATCCCATATTGTCCTTTCAAATATAAAAAGCCATATAAATCCGCATCTTCTCTCCAGAAGTCATTTTGCAGGGCAATGTATTCATAATCCAAGAAAATATCCACAATTTGATTGATCTGGTTTTCTTCTGTAAAATAGTACAAATTGGAATCTTCCAGTTTTGGTACGGCAAAGGGGTTGTTTTCCTTTAATACTTCCCCCGGCAACAAGGTTATCATCTGAAAAACACCGAAATTTTCCTTTTTTAGAATATCCTCAAAGGAGTAGACCTCATTGCTTTCATATAATTCCAAAATCTCATCCGGTGTATCGGCATTCTTTCTCTTTAAATAACTCTCACGGACATTGATAGCCATATTGACAAGAATCACTAAGACCAGTACTGACACAC
>CALWLV010000162.1 GCA_944381595.1 uncultured Roseburia sp. | reverse complement strand
CCCCTCCAACAGGACAATCTGTACATACACAAGGCAACCCAATAGCCAGTGATTCCAACATTGAATTCGAAATTCCTTCATAATTGGACGTTGACAAAAAACATGTAGCATGAAGTATTCTCTCGTGGACATTCTGCGCAAAACCAGCAAAAAACACTTGATCTGCAATTCCAAGTTCCACTGCATATTTCTTCAAATACTCTTCAGATTCTCCGCGTCCATATATTTCAAGTATATATTCCGAATGATTTGCTAAAAATTTTTTGAATGCTCTGAGCATCATGGGGATATTTTTCTGTTCACTCAATCTACTATATGCAATAATTCGCTTATCTCTTTCACCATGATAAGCATCTGGCAATCCTTCCTTAATAGGATTAGGAATAATACTTGCATGTTTCTGTATTTCATCAGAATAAAATTTCATTGCATCCTTCGTCTGCAACACAACATGTGTTGCACACCTTAGGCAATATTTTACTATTTCCAATTCCCACTTATTCGGATACTGCTGTCTCGGATCGTTGCGTTCTGACAGTATATGATTATACTTATTCATTAAATTACCAAAAAACAAATACCGATAGCTGAACCCTAACGAAATCACCGCACTGGGGTTTATCTTTGCAAGACTCTTTTTTAGCGCAAATATCTTTCCGATGACATTTCTTACTTTATTTTCTTTGTGTTCCGGCAAAAATTTTAACTTAACTTTTTCATCCAACGGATATTCATTATATTTATCGCTAAATGCGATCATATATACGTCACACCCATTGTTTGAAAAAAAATTGGCAAGTGTAACTGTGACCCGTTCGGCTCCACCCCCACCTAGATGGGCTATTAAAAAAACTACTTTTTTCCTCATATTTTCCTCATTATTTTTTCATATATTCTTTCTAAAGCCTTGATATGCCCTTGTAGAGAGTATCCATCGCAAACAATTTTATAGCTCTCCTCTGAACATTTCTCTCTAAATCCGTCTTTTCTTAGGATTTTGATAATTCCTTCGCTGAATTTCTTTACATCTCCTGTATCACAACATATACCATTTCTCCCATCATGCACAATTTTAGGGATACCACCCACATTGGTACTCACAACAGGTAAACCATACCCCATCGCATCAAGCACGGACATCGGCATTCCTTCATTGTAGGACGGCAGAAAGAACATATCTGCTTCACGAAGTAATCTATCCTTTTCATTTCCACGAACCCATCCCGGAAACACCACATTTTCTGTCACGCCGTTTTCATCCACAAGCTGCTTGATAGCTTTCTCATCAGCTTCTGATCCAGCTCCGGCTAAGACAAACTTAACATCAGGAATTTCCTTTTTCACTTCTCTGACTACCGCTGGTATATCATAACAGCCTTTGCGTTTTCCAAGCTCTCCTAGAAAAAGTACTGTGTTGTTGCATTTCCTTTTGAATCTCTGTTCCAGAACATCCTCGTGAAGAATACTGTAGTTTTCAATAATCGTTATCTGGCTATCCGGCACTATTTGTGACAGTCGCTCTTTCCATTCTTCAGACAGGGCAATTAACACAGAGCATTTGTTATAAACCCTCTTTATCTGCCGTTTCTTCTTGTCTGAAGCGTTCACATAAAACTCATCGAAATCAGCACCATGAATGTGGTTGATAATGGGCTTCTTTGCCCATGATGCCATGTAAATGAAAGGCATTTTACGGTAGAAAGAAGGTCCGAAAGATGAGTGGATATGCACAATATCTGGATTATCAATAAGAAGTACCTTTCCAAAGTGTATGTATCCGCAAATCCCCTTTATTAACTTAGCCAACTTTCCGCCATCTTTATATGACTCTACATATATGATTTTGTAGTCTTTTTCTAACTGTGATCCACGATAGCCGTTGACCACAGCAGCAATTCCACCTTTAACCATCGGATCTTGCACAACCATGCAAACTTTTTTAAGCATCTACTTTCCTCTTACCATCGCATTCCAGATAAACTTCGTGTTCGTGTGCCAGTACCGTCCAAACAATCTCTTCGGATCCTGCAAAAGCCTGTACATCCATTCAAGATTTGTCTTTTGCATCCACATAGGAGCCCGACTGATGTTTCCGGCAAAGTAGTCAAACCCTGCTCCAACGCCAATCATAAACCCTTTAATCTTCCCTTGGTGTTCTGCCATCCAGCGTTCCTGTTTGGGGGCTCCGAGCCCTATCCATACAAAATCTGGCTGAGTCTCATTGATTCTCTCCACCACTAGATGGTTCTCTTCTTCAGTCAGCGGTCGGAATGGCGGGCTGTACATGCCAGCAATCTGGATGCCTGGGTAATCATGCTGAAGCGCCTGGTATAACTTCTCGAGTGTCTCTTCTGTACTGCCATAAAAATAATGGCGGTATCCTTTCTGAGCAGATATTTTCAGGATTTCTCCCATGTAAGAAGGTCCTGTCGTGCGTTTCATATTTTTAAATCCGCGCTTTTGCCCTACCGTGCTCAGAGGCCCGCCATCTGGAATCGCCATAATACCGCCATTCTGGACATCACAATAG
>CALWLV010000161.1 GCA_944381595.1 uncultured Roseburia sp. | reverse complement strand
ATACGTCAAGGTATTATCCTGACCAATTATATCATGGAAAAACACCGGAGTCCTCTCCTTTAGGCTAGACCAGCATTTTCTCCCATACTTCTTCTTTGAATCCCACCAGGACGAAATCATCGCCAATGACTAGCGGGCGTTTTACCAACATGCCGTCTGTGGCCAGAAGTTCGTATTTTTCTTCCTCGGTCATCTCCGGTAATCTGTCTTTTAATTTCATTTCCTTATATAACAAACCACTGGTGTTAAAGAATTTCTTTAATTCCAGACCACTTTTTTCATGCCATGCCTGCAATTCTTCTTTGGTTGGATTTTCTTCTTTGATATGTCTGTCCACATAGGAAATCTTGTGGGCATCCAGCCATTTCTTTGCTTTTTGGCATGTGCTGCATTTTGGATATTCTACAAATAATACACTCATTGCTGCTCCTCTCTAACCAATATCCGGTTCATCCTTTAATGTAATATGTTCTGTTGCTTTTCCTTCTGTTTCAAAAATAATAATCTCGTTTTCTGCCTGCTTTAACAATGGTGCAGGAATATAAAGACGTTTCTGCGGACCAATCTCCCAAAAACGGCCAATATGAAAACCATTGACAAACACACATCCTTTGCCCCATCCTTCAAAATCCAGGAAGGTATCTCCCAGTTCTTCTGCTTCAAAACAGAAACGATAAAACGCCGGGGTTCCCTGCTGATATTCTTTGCTAAAATCTACTTTTTCTATCTGATCAAGAGGCAGCGGATATATCTCCCAGTTATGATGAATACGTCCGTTAATCTGCACACATCCGTCAATTCCCTTTCTCTGTTCATCCATGCGCGGACCAAAATTCACACGTCCCATATTTTCCATCAGAATATCCAGTACGGCATGTTCTCCGATTTCTTCCTTGATTTCATGTTCCTCTGACAATTCCTTATCATATAAGGTTTTAATCAACCGGTTATTCAGTAAAATGTTTGCCCGGTCATTTGCCTTCCACAATTTCATGCTATCCAGACTTCGTTCCTTCTCAAGGACGGAACGATACAGAATATAACCATAATTTTGTCCCAACCGTTCCATGGATATTGGATACACACTTTCTACTTTTGTACTGATATCATCCAACACAGAAGATAAACTCACCTTGTCTGTTACCTTCAGTGTTCCATATGCCTTACGTTTGATATCTGTGGTAAAAGTTACTTCCGGAATCGGAGCATATTTGCTAATTACTTCTTTGTATCTGCGATATTTCTCTGTTATCTGACCATCCTCGGTAAGAATACCGTCATAATCATAAGAAGTCACATCCGGAGTCAATTCATCGTAATAGTTGGAGCCATTCATAAAACCAAAGTTGGTTCCTCCCTCGAACATATAGATGTTTACATGTCCAACCTGCAGGATTTCATCTAAATCTTTTGTACTTTCTTCCAGATTTCCTGTCATATGACCGCCATTTCCCCAGTGGTCAAACCAGCCTACCCAGAATTCCGTACACATCAAAGGCCCGCCCTTTGTATACCTCTTTAATGCTCCAAAACGCTCTTGTGTATGAGAGCCAAAATTTCCGGTTGGAAGCGCTCCCTCCACCTGTCCGCAGGTAATCGATTCATCCCTTGCCCCATCGGAAGTGACTAATGGAACCACCACTCCCCGTTCTATCATCATATTTTTCAGTGCAAGCATATAGGCACTGTCAGTGCCATAATAGCCATACTCATTTTCTACTTGCATCATAATAACAGGACCACCGTATGGAATCTGCAGCGGTGTAAGAATTTCAAACAAGCGGTCATAATATTCCCGTACATGCTGTAAGAATGGTTCATAACTGCAACGCAGTCTCATTCCCGGTTCCGCTAAAAGCCATCCCGGAATTCCGCCAAATTCCCACTCTGCACAGATATATGGAGATGGACGAAGAATCACATACAAACCAATTTCCTGTGCAGTTTCTATGAATTTCTTAATGTCCGTAATGCCTTCAAAATGAAATTCTCCCTTTTTTGGTTCGTGCATATTCCATGGAATATAAGTTTCCACCGTATTACATCCCATAGCTTTTAATTTTTCCAGACGATCCTTCCAATATTCCGGAACCACACGAAAATAATGAATCGCACCGGAAATAATCTGGAATTTTTCTCCATTTAAATAAAAATCATCGCGCTGTTCAAAGCTTCCTGTTTTCATTGCTTTTACCTCCTGATATTCCTCCTCTGTGATTGCCAGTACAGAGCCATGACGTTTCTTATTTCTGCCCATATCATATTCTTCCGGAGATAATTTTTTAAACACACCGGAAGAAAGATCCTCTGTAAGCAATGGGACATATCCGCCATTGGAAGCATACTGGTCCACCATCAGACACCATTTCTGTTTTTCCTCCATATAAAATATGGCCGGACCTTCCACACCTTCTAAATTCTCCAGCAGTTCGGAGTGAATCGGTCGAAAGACTCCATGCAATTTTTCACAGCAATCACAGGTAATTCGTTTGGTTGTCTCATCTTTAGAAAAACGATAATATACACCATTATGGTGAATCATGGTGGTATCAATCACATGATTTTCCCTCTCAATGTATTTCTCAGCTCTGGTAAATTGACAGAAATCTTTGGTATACACCGTATAAATTCTCTGTTTTGGAGCTTCCTCTCCCTCTTCCTTCACCATGGATGCAAAGAAAATCATATAGGCTCCTTTTTCTTCATCATAAATTGCTTCCGGCGCCCATACACATCCTGCCTCCGGCAGTCCAACCTCTGCCAGCAAAGGTTCTGACCAGTGAATCAAATCCCTGGAATGATACACCACCAGATTTCTACTGCCCGAAAACTGTGCCTTTCCCCAGTCATGATGGCTTGCCATTCTTAAATCTGTACCAATGATAAAAAATCCTTCTCCATGAACACCTCTTATGATAAATGGATCCCGGATTCCCCGCTCTCCCTTTTTCAGCACAAGCACCGGTTTTCCTTCATTGACATCTTCATAATGCAGTCCATCTCTGCTTAAAGAAAAATAAACCTGTTCCCCATTTTCATGTTCCCCTGTAAAATGTACAAATAAAAACGCCATGTTTCTCTCCTTATTTGATTTGATTTTTTCCTCTTATTTTAATATAATGATACTCATGGAATACCACGAAAATCAACACACTGTGACAGAAAGCCGGAGGAAACCTCATGCAATTATCAGCAGACAAACAGCAAAAAGAATTAAAATCCCATGGAAATTATGAATTTCCTGTACTTGTCAGTGAAGAGGTTCTGGCCCTTTATGAGCGCCATTCTTTCCGTTGGCACTGGCATCCTGAAATTGAACTGACTTATGTCCGGGAAGGCGATATTTTATATCAGATTAATGAACAGGTCTATCAGCTCCATGCAGGAGAAGGCCTGTTCTGCAATACCAATGCCCTTCATACCGGCAGAAAACTTCATGCCGAAAACTGCCTGTATACCTCCATTACCTTCCATCCTCGTATCATCTACGGTTATGAAGGCAGCTGTCTGCAAAAAAACTATGTGAATCCTCTGTTAACCCAGCCTGCACTGGATTCCCTGTTTCTTTCCATGGATGTAACCTGGCAGAAAGAAATAATAGATTCCATGCAACAGATTCATAAGCTGTATCGTGACCACGAAACAACATATGAATTTCAAATTCAACAGCACCTTTCCTCCATCTGGCTGTCCCTGTATGAGCATGCTTTCTGTCCATTAAAGCAAAATCCCCACCTTTCCCATACCTCCAAAGATATGGAGCGTCTGAGAGAGATCTTATCTTATCTGGAAGAAAACTATATGGAACACATTACCCTGGAGCATATCGCTTCCCATGTGGGTCTGTGCAGGGAAGAATGCTGCCGTTTTTTCAAAAAACATATGCATCAGCCTCTCTTTGACTACCTGATGTATTTAAGAATTGAGAAAAGTCTTCCCCTGCTGTCACAGAAAAACCTGTCCATCACAGAAATTGCACAGCAAACAGGCTTTTCCAATTCCAGCTATTATTCCCGTGTATTCCGGGAACAGTTGCACTGTTCCCCTACCCAGTATCAAAAACGAATGAAGTGATTTATTCGGCAAGTACTCCTGCTCCATCTCCGATATCCACCACATAGAAATCTGCTTTGTAACCGATTTTTTCTTCATAAATCCTTCCAACTTCTTCAATGAAGTTTTCGATTTCCTCTGTCTTTACGATACTGACGGTACAACCGCCAAATCCGGCTCCTGTCATACGGGAGCCGATGACACCTCTGCAATTCCAAGCTGCTTCTGCCAAAGTGTCTAATTCAATGCCAGTCACTTCATAGTCATCTCTTAAAGAAACATGGGACGCATTCATCAACGTTCCAAAAGTTTCAATATCATTCTTTTCCAGACAGCGGCACGCCTGAATGGTTCGCTGATTTTCATATACCGCATGTTTTGCACGCTTTCTCCATATCGGATTAGAAATAGCTCCTTGCAGTTCTTCAAATTCCTCTTCTGTCAAATCTCCAAGACTTGCAATCTTCTTTACTTTCTGTAATTCTGCCAGAGCAGATTCACATTCAGATCTTCTCTCATTATATTTCGAATCAGCCAATCCCCTTTTTTTATTGGAGCAGGCGATTACAATTCTTGCTCCTTCCAGTTTTACTGGCACATAACGGTAATCCAGGCTACTTGTATCTAAGAAAATGGCATGATCTTTCTTACCCATACCAATGGCAAACTGATCCATAATCCCACAATTCACCCCATTGTAATGATTTTCTGAATATTGTCCAAACAAAGATAAATCAATATTGGTCAATGTATCAAATCCAAGCATATCCCGAAGCATTACACCGGTCACAAGTTCCACCGAAGCAGAAGACGAAAGCCCGGAACCATTTGGAATATTTCCGTATAAAAGAATATCAAATCCCTGCTCCACCGGATATCCTTTCTTACCAAAGGTCCAGATGACGCCCTCAGGATACTGAATCCAGAGCTTATGTTTTTGCGGTTCCAGCTCATCCAGAGAACTTTCCGCAACACCCAGTTTTTCAAAATTCATGGAATAAAAACGAAGCTTTCTATCCTCTCTCTTTCTTGCAATCATGTAAGTTCCAATGGTCAGGGCACACGGAAATACATGGCCTCCATTGTAATCGGTATGTTCTCCAATGAGATTCACACGTCCCGGTGCATAATAGGCGCGTATATCTCCTCCCGCTCCAAATAATTCCTCAAATTTCGCTGTCAATTCTTCCCGTTTCATGAAAACTCCTCCTATCATTTGTTATTGACTTTGCTATCATTATAATGAGATATGAAGAAAATTTCTATAAATATATTAAGAGATTCTTGTACTATATTGAGATTATCCGTTAGACAGGAAATATTTTTTCTCCTGACAGAAAAACTTCTACCTGCCGCATTAAATCTTTCAATAGTTCCAGGGAACCAATCACATCCTCTGTCTCCATACTGTGCCCAACGCCTTCTACCTGATACAATGGCACCCCTGCTCTCTTACAAACCTCCATTAACCTATCAGCCTCTAAGAATCCATCTCTTGTTCCTGCCAGCACAAGATTCTCCTCCGGAAGATTTTTCCTCTTTTCATCCAAATAAATAAGCGTCTGCTCTAATGGCGTAAAATAAATATTTTTCACATGCAATCCAAATTCTTCCTGCACCTTTCCTGCCAGTACGGTTCCGATGCTCTTGGATATCAATATCACTTCCTCATACAGGGAAAAATCAATGGTTTTCATATGTTCCATCACATAGCTGACTGCCTTTGCAATATCCTCTTCCACTGTCCCCGCACTCTCTTCTTCCCGATGTGCCGCATAGTGAAGATAATATCTTTCGTATCCAAGTGTACGGCAAATAAAATCGGAAAAATATAACAACGGACAATCTGCTCCATATTTTCTTCCCGGAAAAAATACTACTAATTTTCTACTCATGTCTCTCTACTCCTGTCTGAATTCATTTCCTTCATCATAGCATGTTTTTACATAAAATACCATTCCTGTTTTCTACCCTTGAGTTTCCGCAAACTGCACTAAAAAAATAGATATGTCTACCCAAAGTACCAATCTGCCGATTTTTTGAGAAATTCAGAATGGCAGTACCGAGAGTAGAGGCACTTTAATAAGCCCCGCCGGAAC
>CALWLV010000160.1 GCA_944381595.1 uncultured Roseburia sp. | reverse complement strand
CTACCCCATCGGAAAGCACAAATCCAGCTCCCAGTTCAATCAGCCATCCTCTGACCGTTCCTACATAAAGGCCAAGCTGAAAATATCCAACCACCACAGCCATAAACCCTGTGACAAGCTGAATGGTGTTGACAAATTTCATCGGATTCTGCATATATTTTAAAAGTTTTTTATCTTTTGCAGATCCTTTCTCCGCCTTACGCTCAATCTCGGATTCGTTCAAATTCTGAATGGCAGCTCCGAAGGCATACATCAAAGCATTAACCACCACAAATCCAATAAAAATCAGTAAACCATATAAGGGACTCCCGTCGTCCATGTTATTCTCTCCTTGTCTTTCATCTTAAAGTTTTATTCGTTTCAAAAATGCCGAACAGTATAAATATATCACAATTCTTTGGTATTCGTCAATCATTATGTAGAAAGTTCCAGGCTAATTGACAGTGCTTTATCGACCTTGGCAATAATATCTTTGTCTACATGACACACTTTGTCTTTCAACCGTTTCTTATCAATTGTCCGAAGCTGTTCTAATAAGATGACAGAATCTTTTTCGATATTACATTTGGAACACTCCAATTCCACATGGGTGGGCAGCTTAGCCTTATTCATTCTGCTGGTAATCGCAGCACAAATCACCGTGGGACTGTGTCTGTTTCCAATGTCATTCTGTATGATAATAACCGGCCGGATGCCTCCCTGTTCCGAGCCAACTACCGGTCTTAAATCTGCATAAAAAATATCTCCTCGTCTCACAACCACTTTATTCATTCACTCCTAAATTATTTTCTCATCATCACTCTTGTGATTTCATAATTTAGTATTTACAAAAATAAATGGTGTATTCCGCTAATTTATCGACTCCGTGATATACATATCGTCAAAATAATCCTTGGTACCTACGATCTGACCATGCCTGTAAAAAATTCTTGGTACACGTTTTCCAATATCACAGATAAATTCATAATGAAAGGTTCCTGCCAAATCTGCAAGTTCCTCCACGGTAATCCGCTCCGTGCCATCCTGTCCGATCAGTGTGACTTCATCGCCTTCACAAACCCCCTCTAAATCTGTCACATCCACCATAAACTGGTCCATACAGACTCTGCCAATGATTCTGGCTCGCTGTCCACGAATCAGGACCTCTCCCTTATTGGAGAGATTTCTCTGGTAACCGTCCCCATATCCAACCGGAATCGTTGCAACCTTTGTTTTTCTTGTGGTCACAAATGTGGAACCATAACTGATTCCTTCCCCTGCTTCCACCTCTTTCAAATATATTATGTGACTTTTCATAGATAGTGCAGGTCTTAACGCTACTGTTTTCTGATTTACCTCTCCGGAAGGATATAATCCGTATAAGGAAATGCCTGCCCGCACCATATCCATGGAGTCCTCCGGCATATCAATGATTCCCGCACTGTTATCGCAATGTTTGATTGGGATATGTAATCCTTTTTCTTCCAAAGCGGAAATAAATCTGCAAAACATTTGATACTGACGGGCAGTCATTGTCTTATCAGCTGAATCCGAAGAAGCAAAATGTGTGAAGATACCCTCGACTTCTATTCCCGGCAGCCGGCTGATGCGAAGTACTTCTTCCTCAGACTGTTCTGTGGCAGCATAGCCGATTCTTCCCATTCCCGTATCAACTTTGATATGGATGGGTGCCTTTACCCCAAGTTTCACTGCTTTCTCACTTATTTTTTCAGCTATGTCCATGGTAAACACCGCAGGACGAATACCATTTTTTATGGCGTCCACTATTCTGTCTTCCGGCAGAAAACCCAGTATCAAAATAGGATGTTTCAATCCATGTCTGCGAATATTTAAGGCCTCATCAATGGTTGCCACTGCAAAAAAATCAACCAGATTTTTTATGGTCTTTGCAATCGGAATGGCTCCATGTCCATATCCGTCCGTTTTTAATACAGCAGCCATCTTTGTCCCTGTTCCCACATTTTTCTGCATTGCAAGAATGTTTTCTTCGATGCAGTCTAAATCAATTGCTGCGTATACTCTGTAATACCGTTTTAAAATATCCTGTTCTGTTTCCATCGTTATGCCTTTCTGTTTCTATTCATAATCTTTTAGCATTTCCAGTGCAGCTGCTATGTCTCCGGCTTTCATTGCTCTTTGCCCGTGACATTTTGCAGCCTGATCTCCGGCAAGTCCATGAAGATATACTCCCAGCGCCACCGCTTCTGTCTGAGGCATATCCCAGCTGCATATTGTTCCCAGAATTCCCGCAAGCACATCTCCGCTTCCGGCTGTGGCCATTCCGGAATTTCCGGAAGTGTTGTAATACAACTGCTCTCCATCTGTAATAATGGTCCTTGCATCCTTTAGCACCATAGTACATCCATAGTTCAACGCAAATTCTTTGGCCGCTTCTGCCGGATTTTTCTGAATTTCTTCCAGTGTTTTTCCGGAAAGTCGTGCCATTTCCATTCGATGGGGCGTAAGAACCATATTGGAAGTCAGTTTTTTCTTTTTCTCAGCATCCCGCGAAATCAGATTTAATGCGTCTGCATCCAGTATCATTGGTTTTCCCCGGTGATATTCCAAAAAGTAGGAAAGAATTTCTTCTGCCCGGCTGCTCATGGAAAGTCCAGGACCTACCACCAGAACATCTGCCCACTGAATGCTTTTCTCCAATTCTTCCAGGAATTTCTGTGTTGGCATTTCCCCATAGTATAGTCCAAGTGCTTCCGGTACACTGCTGCATAACACCTGTCTGTTCTGGATATGAGTAACCGCTTTCACCATTCCTGCACCCATCTGATATGCAGAAGAGACCGCAAGGCATACTGCACCGCAATATTCTTCTGAACCTGCAACAACTAATATTTTTCCAAAATTCCCTTTATTCCCCCATGGGCAGCGGGAAGGAATTCTGTCGATATCTTCTATACTGTATGCCTTCGCAACGTGCGGTAAAACCGTTTCATCCAATGGGGGATATCCAATATCTGCCTTTTGCAACATCCCACAATATTGTCTTCCGGGATAGCAGACCGTTCCGATTTTATGATACCCAAAGGTCACAGTACAATCAGCTTTAACCGCCACTCCGCAAACAGCTCCATCCTCTGCACTGATGCCAGAAGGAATATCTACTGCATAGATATATGCCCCGGACTGATTGATTTTCTCTATCTGTTCCGCATAAATACCGGTAACATCTCTGGTCAGTCCCACACCGAACAAAGCGTCCACAATCACATCGTAATACCGGTAATCTATCTCTTTCCATTGGTCTGGAGAAGATACAGGAAAAGAAAGATGCTCCAGAATATTTTTCTGAAGCCGAAATTCCTCTGTTGCTTTTTCCTCTTTTCCAAGCAAAAGGCAGTCACAGTCAAATCCCTTTATTTTTAACATACGATACACGCAAAGTCCATCTGCCCCATTATTTCCGGTTCCACAGACAACCAGCACCCGTTTTCCTTCCTGAGCATCCAGAATCTTAATCGCCACTGCTTTTGCTGCCTGCTCCATCAGAACGGGAGATGGAATTCCTATTTTATCAATGACATATCTGTCCCATTCCCTGATTTGCCTGCCCGTTAATATAAATTCCATATTCTGACATCTCCCTCTTCTCTATTCATACTCTTCGTCTATTTCATCTTCTTCTATTTCTTCGACGCCGTTCATATAATTTACATACATTTGAGTAATATCCGATCCAAGAAGCTCCTCAAAGTAATCTGTGATATGCTTTGTCTCCTCCGACTTTTTCTCATAGAGAGCAATTTTCCGTTTCATTTCTTCACGGGTTTCTCTAATCCATTGTTCCAACTCTTCTAATTCAAGCAATTCATCTTCTATTTCTTCATAAAAAACTTCCATGGTTTCCAAAGCAAGCTGTGCATTTTTCTCACGCATTTTCACAGGGATATCCAATTCATCATTTTCAAGCAGAACCAGTTTATCGTTAATCTCGTTGATTAATTCCCTGCTTTTTTCCATTTTCTTAAATCCAACAGAATCTTCCGGAGCATTCATATTTGAAATAATCTGCTGCATAAGTCTTTGTTTTAATGCATTCAGTTTTTGTTTCTCTTCCCGGATTCTCCCCTGGCTTTTTATGATTTCATTCAATTCCGCTTCCGTCTTCTGTATGTCTTTATGCTTTTTCCCATCAAATAATGCATACCATCTTCGATCCAGCGTCAGCATGGGAATACGAAGCTGACTGATT
>CALWLV010000159.1 GCA_944381595.1 uncultured Roseburia sp. | reverse complement strand
ATTCTGTGGGAATTATTTCCCAGCCGGATTGGAAAGATAAAAACAGCATTTCCATATTGGGAGAACCGAGATTAGGTTTTCTTGTCATGGGAGGGAATATGGATTCCATGGTCAATCATTATTCTGTTTCTAAGAAACCAAGGAACATGGATGCCTTTACCCCGGGAGGTCAGTTTGGAAAACGTCCGGATTATGCTACCGTGGTATATTGTAATTTAATCCGGCAGACTTACAAGAAAACTCCGATTATCATTGGCGGAATCGAGGCTTCCCTGCGAAGACTTGCCCATTATGATTACTGGTCCAATAAAATAAAACGTTCGATTTTGCTGGATTCCGGAGCAGATTTGCTGCTTTATGGCATGGGAGAGCGTTCCATTGTACAGACAGCCGATGCCTTAAATTCCGGAATTGATATTAAGGACCTGACCTTTATTGAGGGAAGCGTCTATAAGACAAGAACATTGTCCGATGGATATGATTATATTCATCTGCCATCCTTTGACGAAATTCGGGAAGATAAGAAGGTTTTCGCCCAAAGTTTTTATACCCAGTATGTCAATACCGATCATTTCTCTGCAAAACCACTGGTGGAAAAATATCCAAACGGTGTCTATGTGGTTCAGAATATTCCGCAGGCACCATTGACGCAGTCAGAAATGGATCGTGTTTATTCTCTGCCTTACATGAGAAACTATCATCCTTCTTATGAGGCTTTGGGAGGTGTACCTGCTATTTCGGAAGTGAAATTTTCTCTGGTCAGTAATCGTGGCTGTTTTGGAGGATGTAATTTCTGTGCACTGACGTTTCATCAGGGCAGAATCATTCAGACCAGAAGCCATGAGTCCATCCTGGAAGAGGCAAAATTAATCACTTATGAACCGGATTTTAAGGGTTATATCCATGATGTAGGAGGTCCTACTGCGAATTTCCGGCATCCGTCCTGTGAAAAACAGTTAAAACACGGGGTATGTAAAAACAAACAGTGTCTGTTTCCAACTGCCTGTAAGAATCTGACGGTGGATCACAAAGATTATCTTTCGTTACTGCGAAAACTCAGAGAACTTCCAAATGTAAAGAAAGTTTTTATTCGTTCTGGTATTCGTTTTGATTATCTGATCTATGATAAAGATGATACATTCTTTAAAGAAATGGTGAAATATCATGTAAGCGGACAGTTAAAAGTCGCTCCGGAACATATTGCAGATTCCGTGCTTTCTAAAATGGGAAAACCATGCAGGGAAGTATATGAGCGTTTCTTGAAGAAATATAAGAAGCTGAATGATGATTTGGGATTGAAACAGTTCGTGGTACCATACCTTATGTCATCCCATCCGGGTTCTACTTTAAAGGATGCCATTGCTCTTGCTGAATATTTAAGGGATTTGGGATATATGCCGGAACAGGTGCAGGATTTTTATCCTACGCCATCTACCATTTCTACCTGTATGTACTATACGGGATATGATCCCCGCACGATGGAGAAGGTTTATGTTCCGACGAATCCTCATGAGAAAGCCATGCAGAGAGCGTTGATTCAGTACCGCAATCCAAAAAATTATGATTTAGTATATGAAGCACTGCATTTGGCAGGTCGGACGGATTTGATCGGTTTCGATAAGAAATGTCTCATTCGCCCGAAACGGGGAGAAGGAAGAAAGCCTTCCGGTCTATATGATGCAAAGAAAGCGGCACAGAAAAAGAAGGCGCCTGGAAAGAAAAAGACCATCCGCCATGTGCACAAAAAGAAATAACAGGGAGGAATCAATATGTCTGGAAAGAAAATTGCCATTGTCACAGGAGCAACATCCGGGTTTGGAAAAATATTTGCAGAACTTGCAGATGAGAAATTTCAGAAACTGGATGAATTCTGGTTAATTGGAAGAAATCAGGAGAAATTAACAGAACTTTCTGACAGACTTCGACATAAGACCAAATTACTTCCTTATGATTTGAAGGATATGGATTCTCTGATAAAAATCAATCAATTGTTAAAACAGAAACAGCCGGTCGTAAGATATCTGGTCAATGCAGCCGGCTTCGGCATTGTTGGACATGTGGACAGACAGAAACCGGAGGAATTGGCAGAGATGATTGACGTCAATTGCAGAGCACTGACCTATCTGACTCGGGCAGCTCTTCCGTTTATGGCAAAAAACAGCAGAATCATTAATTTTGCATCGGTGGCTGCATTTATGCCTCAGCCGTCTTTTGCTGTCTATGCAGCTACAAAGGCCTATGTTCTTTCTTTTACAAGAGCCTTAAATCAGGAGTTGAAAAGAAGAAGCATCTATGCCCTTGCAGTTTGTCCGGGACCGGCCGCTACGAATTTCTTTGAACAGGCACAGAACAGGGGAAAAGAGAAAGCCGGTTCCTATAAGGATTTATTTATGGTACAGCCGGAACCGGTGGTACAAAAAGCTCTTCGGGATTCTATTTTAAAAAAAGAAATTTCTGTCTATAGTCTTCCAATGAAGGCGTTACATTTATTGACAAAAATGATTCCAAGAAAATTGATATTTCGTTTTTTGAAATGAGAGGTATGATATGTTTAAAATACCGGAAAAGGGCAGTCCCGGTTACATTGATAAGAAGAAAAAGCAGAATCTGATACTGACCATTGGAAGTTTTGCCATGGTTCTATTGATTTATCTGACCGGAATCTTTCTATATCATAATAACCGTACAATCTTTACTGTCATTGCAGTTGTGGCGGTTTTGCCGGCAGCGAAAATGATGATAGCATATCTTGTGCTGTTTCCTTATCGCTCAGTGTCGCAAAAACAGGTGACAGAAATGCAGGACATATTGCAGGGCGGAGCGGATAGTAAAGTCCTGTGTGACATTTTGCTGAAAAAAAAAAAAAAATCCATGCCGGCAAATCTTGTGATTGTTTGTGGAGGAAATGTCATAGGTTATT
>CALWLV010000158.1 GCA_944381595.1 uncultured Roseburia sp. | reverse complement strand
CTCCGTTCTGAATCACATAGTCAATGGTGACCATCTTTCCATTTACTCTTGCACCCACCATCTTGTTACCAACCGCACTATGAATACTGTATGCAAAATCTATCGGCGTAGAACCTTTCGGCAGATTCAACACATCACCGGTAGGGGTAAAGCAGTATACATCCTCGGAAAAAAGATTCAAATCGCTCTTAAGCAATGACATAAATTCTTTATTATCCGACATCTCCATCTGCCATTCCAGAATCTGTCTTAACCAGCTCAGCTTCTCTTCTTCTGTTCCCGGTGTCAGTTTTCCATTTGGATCTTCCTTATACTTCCAATGAGCAGCAATACCATATTCTGCTGTGCTATGCATCTCCATGGTGCGAATCTGTACTTCAAAGGGCTGTCCCGATGGTCCAATCAATGTGGTATGCAGTGATTGGTAATTATTTGGTTTTGGCATGGATATATAGTCTTTGAATCGCCCCTGAATAGGCTTATATTTCTCATGGATGATTCCCAGAGCTGTATAGCAGTCTTTGACACTATCCACAATGATGCGGACAGCAAACAAATCCAGAATCTGATCAAAGGTCTTGTTCTGCGTTACCATCTTTTTATAAATACTAAAGGTATGTTTCATTCTTCCATATACATGGGCTTCAATATCTGCTTCCCTCATATATTCCTGAATCTCGCTGACTAACTCTTTGATTCCCTCTTCTCCCTGACTGAACTTTGCATTTCTCTGCTCTTCCACTTCCTGATATTTCTCAGGTTCCAGATAACGGAGTGCCAAATCATCCAGTTCTATTTTAATTTTGGAAATACCAAGACGGTCTGCCAATGGAGCATAGATATCCATAGTTTCCCTGGATTTTTCTGCCTGTTTCTTCGTATTCATATATTCCAGCGTCCGCATATTATGAAGACGGTCTGCCAGTTTTACGACAATGACACGGATATCCCGCGCCATGGCAAGAAACATTTTTCTTAAATTTTCCGCCTGAATTTCTACCTTATCCTTCGAATAGTTTAACTGCGTCAGCTTTGTTACACCGTCTACCAACAGTGCCACTTCATCCCCAAATTCCGCTTTTACCATGTCTAAGGTAGCATCGGTGTCCTCCACAATATCGTGAAGAATTCCTGCTATGATAGATTCCTTATCCAATTCCAATTCCGCAAGAATAATGGCTACAGAAACCGGATGAATGATATACGGTTCCCCGGAGCGCCTTTTCTGATCCTTATGGGCTTCCTTCGCCATCTTATATGCCTTCTCAACCTGAGACAAATCTGTGGCAGGACGATATTTCCGGATTGTGGCAATCAACGTCTGATACAGTACATCCGGATTTTCATAATCCGACTCATCTTTCACCTTATGCGGCAATTCCTGTACAGTTGCATCCGTTGTTATAATTTTCTCCTGAGCCATAGTACATCACTCCATCTCTTCTAATATTTGAAATCCCTGAATAAATTCATATTTTTTTATTATAAATAGATTTTCGCAAAAAAGCAACCTTTATTACAGATTTTCTACTTCCCCTCATAGCAGATGACGGATTCCACTCTGGTATCCCCAAGCTTTTCTCTTCCCTTTAATCCTCCAAGTTCGATTAAAAATACCACGGCTGCCACTTCTCCGCCAAGTTTCTCAATCATACGAATCATGGCCTGTGTGGTGCCTCCTGTGGCAATCAGATCATCCACAATCACAACTTTCTGTCCCGGCTTGATTGCATCCTTATGCATCTCTATCACAGCACTGCCATATTCCAGATCGTATTCCTCTGAAATGGTCTCACATGGCAACTTTCCTTTTTTTCTCACCGGCACAAAAGCTTTCTTTAAATTATAGGCAATTGGAACACCGAATATAAATCCTCTGGATTCCGGTCCCACAACCACATCAAAATCGATATCGCTGATTTTCTCCTGCATGGAATCAATGGCAAGCTGCAGTCCGTCCGCGTCCTGCAATACACTAGTCACGTCACGGAAGATAATCCCCTCCTCCGGGAAATCCGGAATACTTCTGATATAATCGTCGATTGTTTTCATCTTACGAGTCTCCTTTTCTTCTGTCTGATTTTACTTTTTCTATTATAACCCAGGTATAAAAAAATTAAAAGCAATAATTCTGAATTATCACCTGATTCTCCACTCTTCCCTGGTATTCATTTGTCTGTGGATAATAGATGACAGAGATACGCACCTTGTTTGGTATACCCATCTGCATCTTGCGGGTTTCTTCCTCTCCGAAGTGACTTCTGATATCTTCTAAGAATTCCGGTCCGCCCCGAAACAAGAGTGCCGTCATGTGCAACCCTCTCTCATTGGTCAGAGTCAGTTTCAGAGAATCTTTATTCTTTCCTATCACCAAAAATCGGTCAATTCCAAGATTTTTCTCCGCAAACACGGGTTTCTCATTTCCTTTTCCAAAGGGCTCCAAAAGCTTTAACTGCTCCATCAGGGAACCGGTCACATACTCAAAAGGCATGGGAACATCAATCCATATTTTGGGAATCAGGTCTTCCTCTGTCAACTTTGTGTTTTTGTTTAACTGAATTCTGAGACGTTCTATATTCTCTTCTTTTAAGGATAATCCTGCAGCCATTTCGTGCCCTCCAAACTTCTCCAGCAAATGTCTGCAGGCCGTCAGTTCCTCAAACATATTACAGCCTTCAATGGAGCGCCCGGAGCCTTTTACTCCTTCCTCTGCCTTTGTCAAGACTACAACCGGTTTATTGAGCTTTTCCCGTACCCTTCCGGCAATGATTCCGGCAATACTTTCATGTACCTCCGGTAAATACAGGACAAGAAATTTATCCTCCAGACAATCTTCTGCCTGTTTCATTGCAAGTTCCACTCCCTGCTCTGTCAGTTCTTTTCTCTTATCATTTAATTGTTTTAAATGTCTGGCATATTCTTTTGCCTTAGCATGGTCTTTCTCATTTAACAGAGCAAACGCCAGTTTGGCTGTTTCCAGCCTGCCACCGGCATTGAGACACGGTCCCAGGACAAAGCCGATATGGTAGGAGGTAAGACTGCCTGCCTCCAGTCCATTTTCCTCTATCAGAGCCTGCAGCCCCGGATTGTTTGTATGACGGAGACGTTCCATTCCCAGTTTTACCAGAATACGATTTTCATCTTTTAAATCCACCACATCCCCAATGGTTGCAATAGCAGCAAATTCAATATATTTCTCCAGAATTACGGAAGAATCTGTTGGGATGCGTCCCATCCTGCCATACAGCGCCTGGAGGAATTTGTAAGCCACCGCAGCACCACAGAGAAGTTTAAAGGGATACCCACATTCCGGCTGCTTATTATTGATTACCGCGTCTGCAGGTACACGCAGATATGTTTTTTCACCATTTTCTTCTACATAAGGAAGTTCATGATGGTCCGTAACAATCACCGTGATACCAAAAGACTTTGCATACGCAATCTGTTCCACCGCTGCAATTCCATTATCACAGGTCAGAATCGTATCCACTCCCGCTTCATATGCCCGCTGTATCAATGTCTCATTGATTCCATATCCATCTTTTACCCGATCCGGAATATCCATGCTCACGTCTGCCCCCACCTGTTTCAATCCATCTACCAAAAGGTAGGTAGAGCATACACCGTCAATATCATAATCTCCAATGACGCGGATTTT
>CALWLV010000157.1 GCA_944381595.1 uncultured Roseburia sp. | reverse complement strand
CTGCCAATGGTAAAAATAGTTGGATGATACGGAAAGAGGAGGGAAAAATATATCCCTGGAATTTCGAAGAGAAAGTAGATGCGGAAAAATCTGCGGAAAAATTTATCCGCCGTATGACCAATAAATGTACTTATCTCATGAGAAAAGATGTGCTTCCGAAACATTCATTGTTGTATTCAGAATTTATGGTGCGAAATGAGTTAAACAATGTAAAGGTAAATGCAAAAAAATTACCGGTTGAGAGAAAGGAAATCATTTTCCGGGATTTATTCTGCTGTAAAAAGAAAGTAACCGGAAAAATGTTGTGTGAAAGTTTATGTGCACAGGGGTTAGAGGTCAAACAGGAGGATTTATCCGGGTTTGATCAGAATTTTCATACTTCTTTGACTTCTTATCTCGATATGAAAAAAATTTTTGGCGACAGGATTAATCAGTATGATGTGCAGCAGATGTGTGAAAATTTGATTCTGTGGATTACCTTGTATTCCGAAGATAAAAAAATGTTAAAACGCGTCATTCGGACAACTTATAACAGCACGCAGATATCAGAAGAACAATTAAGAAAGGTCCTTCGGTTGCGTTATCAGGGATGGGGAAACCTGTCCAGAGAGTTCCTGACGGAATTAGAGGGTGCAGATAAGGAAACAGGAGAAGTGTTTTCCATCATACAGGCTCTGCGAATGAACAATGATAATCTGATGCAGTTGCTGAGCCATAAATATACTTTTGTAGAAGAAATAGAGAAAAAGAACAGGGAAGAATTACAGTGGAACGGTACATTCAGTTATGAAACCCTTTTGGAAAATCAGGCCGCGTCCCCGGCGGTAAAACGTGCGGTGTGGCAGTCCTTGCTGATTACAAAAGAAATAGAGAAAATCATGAAAAAGCCGCCAAAGAAAATTTTTGTTGAAATGACAAGAGGAGAAGAAGAAAAGAAACGGAAAGAATCAAGGAAAGATCGGCTGATTCAATTATATTCCAGTATCAGGGATGAAGAGAAAGATTGGAAAAAAGAATTAGAAGAAAGACCGGAAAGCGATTTTCGCAGTATTAAGTTATTTTTATACTATACTCAGATGGGAAGATGTATGTATTCCGGCGAAGCGATTGAGTTATCAAAATTGGCAGATGCACAGGTGTATGACAGAGATCATATCTATCCACAGTCCTTGACGAAAGATGACAGCATCGATAATCTGGTTTTGGTAAAGAGACAGTTAAATGCAAGAAAGAGTAATGAAATCATTGACCCTGCCATTCAGAAAAAAATGTCCGGATTCTGGAAACAATTAAAAAATCATGGATTGATTTCAGAAAAGAAATATCAGAGATTGATGCGAAATACTCCATTAACCGATGAAGAACTGGCCGGGTTTATTCAGCGTCAGGTCGTAGAAACCGGACAGTCTGCGAAAATTGTTGCGGAACTGTTTCAACAGATTTATGAACAGACGAAGATTGTATATGTGAAGGCTGGTGCCGTGGCGGATTTCCGCAGAGATGTGGCAGAAGTGAAAAAAGTAAGAATGTTAAATGATTTACATCATGCCAAAGATGCATATTTAAATATTGTGGTTGGAAATGTTTATTATGAAAAATTCACAAGTAATCCATATCATTGGATTAAAAATAATCGTGACAAGCGCAATTATAATTTGAGCAGGATGTATGATTATGAATTCATAAAAAACGGAGTGGAAATATGGAAGCCCGGAGAACAGGGAACAAAAAAAACAGTGCAGGAAACCATGCGGAAAAATGATATTCAAACGACCTGTTATGCAGTCATAAATAAAAGCGGTCAAAATGGGGGCTTCTTCGATCAAAAACCTGTAAGCAGGGACGATGCCCCGGCGGTACCAAGGAAAAAAGGATTGGATGTCTCCAAATATGGCGGATACAAGAAACCAACATCGGCCTATTTTGCACTGGTGGAATCAGATGGGAAAAAGGGAAAGAAAACCAGAAGTATTGAGTTTGTACCGTTGTACTTACAAAAAGAAATAGAAAAAAATCCCCATGTTTTCATTACGTTTTGTGAAAATCAATTTGGATTGAAAAATCCGCGAATCCTTATTCCGAAAATTAAAATCAATTCTTTGTTTAAAATAGATGGATTTATGATGTATTTAAAAGGTAGATCCGAGAACCGATTAGTTTTTGCACCGGCGGCGCAGTTGCGCGTTTCTTATGAAATGGAAGGTTATCTGAAGAAAATAGAAAAGTATCTGCAAAGAAATAGGATGTGCCAGGATAAAAAAACACTGTTAGAAATTCAGGAGGAAGAGGGTATCACGGCAGAGGAGAATCGGAAGATATTTGACGAGTGGATCAAGAAACTGAACCATACCATTTATAAAAACTGTCCTGCAAATCAGGCGGAAACATTAGAAAATGGACGGGATAAATTTATGACACTATCTCTGGAAGAGCAGTGCATAGTGTTGGGAGAAATTCTTCACCTGACGCAATGTAATCGGGTTTTATCAGACCTGACTTTGATTGGGGGTTCAAAACATGCAGGAGGTATGTTGAAAAATAATGTAATCGATAACTGTTCGGAGTGTGTCTTAATCCATCAGTCCGTCACAGGATTATATCATACATCCATTGATTTGTTAAACGTGGGGCGGGATGATATCCTGTCAGAAACATGAGCTGGCGGGTGGTTGTCATTTCCAAAAGTGCAAAATTAGATTATAAGATGGATTATATGGTGGTAAGACAGGATACCATTACTAAAATTCATTTGTCAGAGATTTCACTGCTGTTGCTGGAGACAACGGCAGTGTCCGTCACTGGCAGCTTGCTTGCGGAATTGACGAAAAGGAAGATTAAGATTATTTTTTGCGATGAGAAGAGAAATCCATCTTCGGAACTGGTTGGATATTACGGAAGTCATGATACCAGTGCAAAGATTAAAAAACAAATACAATGGCAGAAGGA
>CALWLV010000156.1 GCA_944381595.1 uncultured Roseburia sp. | reverse complement strand
GGGAGTCCACACGCTTTTATTCATACATGTTATAAAATAGGGGGTTATAATTTGATTAACAGGTAGCTCCGCCTGTTACGGTAAGACCAAGAATTTCTTTCTTACGGTCCATTAAATCATTGCCAAGAAGCATTTCCTGACATTTTTCAAAGCCAATTCTTTCAATCGTATCTGCGAAACGTTCTCCTGGAATACCCTCGGAACGGAAGAGGAGAATTGCTTTTTCGATGGTATCCATCACTTCATCTTTGCTGGTAAATACCTTATTAAGCATTTCGCCCTGACGAACCTGTTTGCCCCAGCGTCCGCCGATATAAATGCGGTATCCGTAAGTTCCTTCATCTGCACAGTGGAATGGACATTTTGCAATACAGCGACCGCAGTTATTACACTTATCTGAGTCAATCACTAGTTTGCCGTCCTGAAGTCTTGCAGCCTTAATTGGACAGGCCTGTTCAATCTGACATTTCTTACAGCCACGGCAGATACTTTCATCATAAGCAGGAATTCTTGCTCCTATAATACCAATATCATTTAAGTTTGGTTTTACACAGTTATTCGGACATCCGCCTACTGCGATTTTAAATTTATGTGGTAAGGAAACCTGACGGTAACCGAGATAGAAACGATTATGAATTTCATCACTCAGTGCGTAAGTATCACAGAGTCCATATTGACAGGTAGTTCCTTTACAGGAAACAACCGGACGAACCTTACTTCCTGTTCCGCCGGTATCCAGACCTGCTTTCTGGATATAGGAACGGAATGGTTCAATGTTCTCGTACGGAATACCGGATACTTCAATGGTAAGACGAGTGGTCATCATCATGTGACCGTCACCATATTGTTTTGCAGCTTCTGCAACAGCCTGTGCTTCAGCGGAAGTGATTTTACCATTTCTTGTAATAATACGACCGTTAAAATTGTTGGTTCCCTTGTGATGCAAAAATCCCAATGCCTTCACTTCTTTAATCTGATCTGCAGTCAGGGAACAGACGGAATCTGTCTGTTTTGGTGTGCCATTTAATTCATTGATATAATCTTCTAACAGCGCTGCAGTCATTTCTACCATATCTACACAGCGCTTTTCCTCTGTCTTGTACTTTTCAGCCAGTGGTGCACAGTCCAGAGTTCCAAATTTTTCTTGAAAACGGTTTACAAAAGCACCGCATAAATCCCTGAAATCTTCCCTGCTTCCATATAATTTACTTAATACACCGATAGCTCCGGAAATGGCACCGCAAGTGCTTCCACAACCCATGCCGCCGCCAAAACCTGCAAACAACTGAATGTCAGTTTCGTTTAGTCCAAAGTTGAAAACATCGTTAGCAGCAAGCAGAATTCCTTCCGCGCAGTTTTTTCCCTGAACTCCGTAGTAAAAAGTAGCTTTTTCTCTTAACATACTTGTCCTCCGTATAAATTAAAATAAAAATTTAAAAATGTTAAATATATTGATGCACATAATTAATATCATAGCACCCTCAAACAGATAAGTGGCCTGACGGTCATCAATCCGCTTGTTGACTCTTCGTCCCATTTCGCTTCCAAGGACACCGCACAGCATCATGCCAATGAGAATGATCCAGTTAAAATCCGGGATTTTATCAAAGGCAACAGTCTTAAAGGTGCTGGCAACCTGGCTGAATAAAACGATATACAGGCTGTTTTGTGTGGCTTTCTTTGTAGGCATGGAAAAGAAATAGTATAAAACAGCCACGTTAAATGGTCCGCCTCCGATACCAAGGAAAGAACCTAAGATACCAAGTGCCAGTCCGATGGCAATCCCTGCTGTACCGGATTGTACCTGTCTGGATTTGATCTTGTCTTTCTTCAGAGTATATAGGAAAGTGGCAAATGTTGCAGCCAGAAGCAGACAAGCCTGAATCCCTCCGGCAGTATCCGGATTGGAAAAAAGAGAGGCAGTCATAACATAAAGCTGTTTGCCAATGAGTCCTCCGATTGCAGCTCCCACGGCCAGAAATGTGGTATTTCTGGTGTCAATGACGGATTCTTTTTTAAGAAAAGTTTTTCCGACACTCCAGCAGGTCATGGCAATCACAGTGCAGCCTGATAAAAAAGTAATGGTATTTACGGTCATCACACCTGTGGCATCTAACACCGGTTTGATGATGATTCCTCCGCCCATACCACAGATTGTACCAATTCCGCAGGCGAAAAAGGTAACAAGGTAGCAGATCAAAAAAATCATAATAAGCCTCGTTTCTCTTTTGAAAAATGATTTATGCTTTGAATCCTTTGTATCATAACATATCTATTTACAAAAAGCAAATATAATTGTAAAATATATATCGATAAGAAATTATTATAATAAAAATATGTGGAAAAGAAGAAGAATTAGTGTATAATGAGGGCAGTCACTGGGAGAAAGGAGAAAGAAAATGGCTTATTTTCCAATGTTTATGGATATACAGGGCAAGAGATGCCTGGTAGTGGGAGGCGGAACCATTGCTTTGCGAAAAGTACAGGTGCTGCTGGATTTCGAAGCTCAGGTAGATGTCATTGCCGGAACCATTTGTGAAAATATTTTAAATATATCTGAAGGTGCTCCGGAACAGCTTCATTGTATCCGGAGAAATTTTTTGCCGGAAGATGTGAAAGGGAAATTTCTGGTGGTAGCGGCAACGGATTCCTGGGAAGAAAACCATAGAATAGCGACTATTTGCCGCCAACAGAAGATACCGGTAAATGCAGTGGACCAGATGGAAGACTGTGACTTTCTTTTTTCTTCTTATATCAGGGAAGGTGATGTAGTAGGGGCATTTTCCAGTGGAGGCGACAGTCCCGTTGTTACCCAGTATTTAAAGAGAGAAACGAAGAAAATTCTTACTCCATTTCTGGGAGAACTGGCAGCATTTCTTGGGAGTTTAAGACCTGAAGTAAAAGACAGGGTTTCTGGTTATTCTGAGAAAAGGGAACTATATCAGCGGTTGTTGCAGGAAGGTCTTGCAAAGAGAACAATTCCAAAAGAAAAAGCAAAGAAATTGATACAAGAGTATGGCGATAGGAAAGATATGGAGGAATAAGAAGATGGACAGAATGAGACGATTAAGAAACAATGCGGCAATTCGTGATATGGTGAGGGAAAATCATATCCGTGTGGACGAACTGATTTATCCCATATTTATCATAGAAGGAGAGAATATCTGTAATCCCATACTTTCTATGCCGGGAATTTTTCAGTACTCCATAGATCGGCTGTCAGAAGAGATGAACCGGGTGGTTCAGGCAGGGGTTCGGGCAGTCCTGTTGTTTGGAATTCCAAAACATAAAGATGAGGTTGGAAGCGGGGCCTATGATGAGCAGGGGATTACCCAGCAGGCAATCCGTTTTATTCGGAAAAATTATCCGGATATGGTCATCATAGCGGATGTGTGCCTCTGTGAGTATACATCTCATGGACACTGTGGACTGGTGAAAGACGGAAAGATTTTAAATGATGAAACCCTTCCTTTGTTGGAAAAAACAGCGGTCAGCTATGCCAGGGCAGGAGCGGATATTGTAGCGCCAAGTGATATGATGGATAAGCGGGTGGCTGCCATCAGAAAGGCATTGGATCAGGAAGGTTTTTCGGATATTCCAATTATGTCCTACAGTGCAAAATTTGCTTCTTGTTTCTATTCTCCATTCCGTGATGCGGCTCATTCCGCACCTGGTTTTGGAGATCGTAAGACTTATCAGATGGATCCGGCCAATGGACGGGAGGCGTTACGTGAAGTAGAGGAAGATATTTTAGAAGGTGCAGATTTTATTATCGCAAAACCGGCACTGGGATATATGGATGTGATGAAGGATATTGCCACTCATTTTAACATTCCGTTGGTGGCATATAATGTCAGCGGAGAGTATTCCATGGTAAAAGCGGCAGCCATGAATGGATGGGTAGACGAGAAGAAGATGGTAATGGAAAACATAGTAGGATTTAAACGTGCCGGCGCAAAGATGGTAATTACATATCATGCGTTGGATGTGGCAAAATGGCTGAAAGAAATGGAGTAAGAAATGAAAGAGATAACATCAGCAAAATTATTTGAACAGGCGAAGAAACGGATTCCGGGAGGGGTAAACAGCCCTGTCCGAGCATTTGGCAATGTTGGTCTGATACCAAGATTTATTCAGGCTGCCAAAGGGGATAAGATTTATGATGTGGATGGAAACGAATATGTGGATTATGTATGTTCCTGGGGACCGGGTATCCTGGGTCATGCTCATCAGCCAGTGATCGAAAAGGTGAAGGAAGCATGTGAATCCGGTCTCACCTTTGGTGCACCTACGGAGAAAGAAGTCATTTTGGCAGAATTGATTGCAGAACTGGTTCCGTCCATGGAGGTTAACCGTCTTGTTTGTTCCGGAACAGAAGCTGTGATGAGTGCCATTCGTGTGGCAAGAGGATATACAGGAAGAACAAAGATTGTGAAATTCCAGGGATGTTACCATGGCCATTCAGACGGTCTTCTGGTAAAAGCAGGGTCTGCAGCCATGACTACATCAGTGCCGGACAGTGCAGGCGTGCCGCAAGATTTTACCAGACATACATTGATAGCAAAATATAATGATAAAGATTCCGTGGAACAGCTATTTGCAGCACAGGGAAAGGACATTGCAGCTGTGATTGTGGAGCCGGTGGCTGCCAATATGGGAGTCGTGCTACCCCAAAAGGGATTTCTGGAATTCTTAAGGGAAATTACCAGCCAATACGGTGCATTGTTGATTTTTGATGAAGTGATTACAGGATTTCGTCTGGGATTGGGAGGTGCTCAGCAATATTTTGGTGTGAACCCCGACTTAACCACACTTGGCAAAATTGTAGGAGGTGGTATGCCGGTAGGAGCATACGGCGGGAAAAGAGAAATTATGGACATGGTTTCGCCGGTGGGACCGGTATATCAGGCTGGAACACTGGCAGGAAATCCCATTGCAACTACGGCCGGAATAGAGACTCTTCGTATATTGAAAGAAGACCCGGGTATTTATGACAGACTGGAAGAAAAGACAAAGAAATTGGAACAGGCAGTGAAGGATGCTGCAGGTGACCGTGTCTGGGTCAATCGCATTGGCTCTCTGATGAGTATTTTCTTTACTCCAAATCCTGTATTGGATTACGAAGGAGCCGCATCTTCCGATACCAGGCAGTATGCCGATTATTTCCGCTACCTATTGGAAGCCGGTATTTATGTGGCGCCATCCCAGTTTGAAGCAATGTTTGTCTCCGATGCTCATATGGAAGAAGATATTGAGAGAACCAGGGATGTGATTCATGGATATTTTGAGGAGAGATGATATATGGAATTAGGAGTTTGTGGGATTTGTTATAAAACGGCGGGGATGAATGTACGGGATCAGGCAGCATTTACAGACAGCAAAAAGATAGAGCTGTTAGAAATGTTAGAACAGTCAGGAGTTTCTCAGGCATTGGTATTGGCCACCTGTAATCGAAGTGAAGTGTACTATTTTTACGAGGAAGAAGATTTGTGCGAGAAAGTTGAGAAAGCTTTTGCAGAAACTTTTTCCAAGACAAATTTGTCTCCATATCTTTATCAGCTGAAAGGTCGGCAGGCTATGGAATATCTGTTTCGTGTAGCAGCAGGCCTGGAATCTCCGGTATTGGGAGAAGATCAGATTCTGGGCCAGTTAAAAGAGGCGTATGAATTTTCAAAAACTATGGGGTATAGTGGTAAGGAACTCAACCGGGTGATACAGGACGCCATTGCCTGTGCAAAGAAAATTAAAACAGAATTAAAAATAAGCACGCTTCCATTATCCGTGGCTTATGTAGGAATCCGTAAATTAGAGGAAATGTGCGGGATTCGTGGAAAAAATGTTTTGATTGTGGGAAGCGGACAAACGGCGGCATTGGCACTTCGCTATGTTTACGCCTATGGAGCGGAAAACATTACGATTTGTAATCGGACGCTAAGCCGTGTCATAAATCTGAAGCAGGAATTTCCGGATATTCATATCGGTCAATTTTACCAGATGTATGAGATTATGAAAGATTGTGATATTGTGATTTCAGCAACTTCTGCACCGCACACCATTATTCATGAAGATCAGTGTATGATTCAGAGAGAAACATATTTTCTGGATTTGGCGTCTCCGAGAGATATTGATATCGAGATTGGAAACCATCCGGATTGTCATATATGGAATCTTGATATGCTGGAGGAAGTGGTAAGGGACAATCAGAAGGAGCGGGAAGCTTTGACAGAACAAAGTCGCGAGTTGATTACCACAGCGGTGAACGAGACGGAACAGTGGCTGTTTGCATCGGGAGTAGATCCTGCCATTCAGTCTCTGAAGGTAAAATGTGATGAGATTGTGGAAGATAGTTTTGAGTATTTAAATCGTAAAATAGAATTAAGCAGTAAACAGCAAAAACTGGTAAAGCGAACGTTGCAGGCATCCTTTCGGCGTTTATTCCGAGAACCTATCGAGGAGTTAAAGAAACTGGAAAGTAAGGAAGAGCAGGAGCAGTATATGGATACGTTGGCAAAATTATTTCAGATATAGAATGGAGTATGTATGAAAATCAGAATTGGAAGCAGGGGCTCGAAACTTGCGCTGGTACAGACAAATTATGTCATGGAACGCTTAAAACAGGCATATCCGGAACATGAATATGAAATCGTTGTTATTCAGACAAAGGGAGATAAAATTTTAGACCGTCCTTTGAACCAGATTGGGGATAAAGGACTGTTTGTAAAAGAAATTGAACAGCAGATGCTGGATGGGAACATTCAGATGGCAGTACATAGTATGAAAGATATGCCCGCCAGATTGCCGGAGGGATTAACCTTTTCCAAAATGTGGGTGAGGGAAGATCCCAGAGATGTGTTGATTTTAAGAGAGAAAAAATGTCTTGCAGACCTTCCTT
>CALWLV010000155.1 GCA_944381595.1 uncultured Roseburia sp. | reverse complement strand
TTTGTGCACAAACAAAAAAATCTGATGCGTAACGTATACGGAGAGAATTTTGAAAAGCCTCGCAACTCCCATAAACAATGGAGTTGTGAGGCTTCGATGTCATTTTTGGTGTCAAAAACAGGATTTTACTAAATTTTTTCGAATTTTACAAGAGTACACGAAATATTTTATTCTTTTATTGTCTTTACCCGGAAAGAAAAATATAAAATATGGAACGCCCATACAATTGCCAATATGATTCTTCCTACCGGAACCTGATGCATCATAACAAATCCAATGGACATGGTAAGGGTGACGCTTATCATAATGACTATCTTAGTTTTTCTTGTCATGCCTCTTCCCTTTACATAACTTTCCAGATTTTTCTTGTATAGATTTGTTCCTATAAACCAATCGTTCAATTTCTGACTGCTTCTGGCAAAACAGAAGGCCGCCCCAAGCAGAAACACCACACATGGAAGCATGGGAACCACAGCTCCCACCGCTCCAATTCCTGTTAATACAAATCCTGCTGCTGCCCATAATATCTTAGTTATTTTCATCTATTCTCTCCAATCTCTTTCTATTATTAACTCACTCTTCCCTGTTCCATGGAAATCACTTTATCAGCCACAGACATGGTGGATGTTCTGTGAGACACAAGAATTACAGTCCTTTTTCCCTTCTCTTTCTCTAAGGATTGCAAAATAATTCCTTCATTTAAACTATCCAGATTGCTGGTCGGTTCATCTAAAAGAAGAAGGGGCGCCTGATGCAGGAATGCTCTGGCAATTCCCAGTCTTTGTCGTTCTCCGCCAGATAAGGTGTCGCCCAACTCTCCCACCGCTGTATCATACTTTTCGGGAAGGCTCATAATAAAATCATGTACCGATGCCTTTTTACAGGCTTCTATCAATTCTTTCTCTGTCTTATTTTTTCCCAGTTTCAAATTATTGGCAATGCTGTCATGAAACAGGTGGGTCTCCTGAGTTACATAGCTTTCCAGATGACGAAGGGAAGAAGTTGCCATATCCCGTACATCTGTCTTTCCCAATTTTATCGCTCCCTGCTTTACGTCCCAGAATCGCATCAGAAGCTTCAACAAGGTAGATTTGCCACATCCACTTTTTCCCACTATGCCAAGAACCTGATTCTCCGGAACCTGCAAAGAAAAGTCCCGGAATATCACATCTGTTTCTTCTCCCGTTTCATAAGAAAATCCTACCTGTTCAAACAGGATTTCACCACTGGTCTCAGGATGTGCCAGTTCTTCTCCTTCCTGCTCTTTTACCACCGGCTCTTCATCCAGAAGTTCAAACACTCTCCGTGCGGAAGCAAGGGTAGTCTGCAATGTACTTCCCAGATTCGCAAGGGCAGTCACAGGACCAAAAGAAGAAAACAGTGCCGTTGTGGCAAGAAGTACCTGAGAAAATCCCATTGTTCCCTGTTCCATCAAACATACGGATAAAAAGAACATACCAAGAGAAAGAATCAGTACCAGCCCCCCGGTAACAGTCATTCCTTTTCCGGCAGCCTGTTTTGCTTTGTATGCCGTGTCATTCAAACGATCTGTCCGGTCATTCATCTCCCGGATTCTATCCTCTCCACAGCCATATTGAATGACCTCTTTCAATCCACGGAGGGATTCTAAAAGAAAACTTCCCAGTTTTCCGGTCTGGTCACGAAGCTCTTTTCCTGTTTTTCCACTAATCCTGGAGATCCACAGAGGCAATGCCAGTCCCACAAGAAGATATGCCACAAAGGCATACACACCCAATGCCCAATGAAAATGTCCGATGAAGCCGGTCATAATCAATGTCATGAAACAGGCAATCACAATAGGTGAAATGGTGTGTGCATAAAACACTTCCAGAAGCTCAATATCGGAAGTAATCAATGAAATCAGATTTCCTTTGTCTTTTCCCTCCAGCTTCGCCGGACATAATTCACGCAATTTACCAAAAATCTTATCTCGAATCGATGCCAACAGCTTAAATGCGATATAATGATTACATGCCTGTTCTCCATAGTGAAGAATTCCCCGAAGCACTGCCGCCACTGCCATCAGAATACAAATCATGCTCAAAGACCACTGCACATGACCGGTGATGCTTAAAATTCCATATGCTCCCAATATCGTAATGAAATTGGCACATACGAATCCTGCAACCCCCAATAAAATCGCACAAACCATAACAGGAGTCAGTGGTTTTACCACGGAAAGCATCCGAAACATGACCGCTCCATTACTTCTCTTCTTCATGGTCAATTCCTCCTTTTGTATACTGTTCTAACTGTTGCTGGCTGTTCCACATTCTGGAATATACTTCAGAAGCGTTCAGCAATTCTTCATGGGTTCCTGCCCCTGCCGGCATTCCCTGATCCAGTACATAAATTCTGTCTGCCTGAGCCGTTTCCGCAAGACGGTGGGAAATCATAAGAATGGTCTTCGTCTTTGCCAGTTCATAGATTACTTTCAAAATCTGTTCTTCACTTTCCACATCCACGTTACTGGACGCCTCATCGAAAATATACACCGGACTGTCTGCAAGTAAAGCCCTTGCCATGGCAAGACGCTGTCTCTGTCCACCGGATAAATTGGACGCCCCCTCATTCAACATGGTATCTAATCCCTGTTGTTCGTCCAAATAATCCAGCAGACGTACTTTCTCTAAAGCTTTCCTGCAGGCTTCATCAGAATGTTCTCCTGACATACAGAGATTTTCCCTTACTGTACCTCCAAACAGATAGCTATTCATGGACACTACCGTGATATGTTTCATCAGTTCCTCTTCTTTGATAGTGGAAATCTCTTTTCCCCCAAAAAGTAAACTGCCCTCATATCCGGATAAACGTCCGCTTAAAATTCCTGCAAGAGTACTTTTTCCACTTCCACTCATTCCAACAAAAGCAGTCAGACCCTGCTGGGAAATATGAAATGAAACTTCTTGCAATGCCTGTTTTCCTTTCTCATAAGAATAGCTGATATTCTTTCCTGTGAATTCAAAAGTATCCCCCACAGATTCTTTACGTCTATTATCTTCTTCCAGATCAAGGAGACGAAAAATCTTGTCACTGGCTGCCATCCCATTCATGGCAATATGAAAATAAGAACCCAACTGCCTCATTGGCAAAAAGAAATCTGCCGCCAGAAATAAAATCATAAGCATACCAAATAGTGTCACTTCACCTTGCTGATATGCAGACAGAGCTGTCATAATTCCAACTACTGCACCGCCCAGTGCCACAATATCCATGACAATAATCGAATTTAACTGCATGGTAAGTACT
>CALWLV010000154.1 GCA_944381595.1 uncultured Roseburia sp. | reverse complement strand
CTGAATCTGCTTCTTTCTGCCATGACATTGCCATCCCTGCCTCCACAGCCGTCCACGGGATTTTTCTATCTCTTTGACCGGAATATGTGGGCCGGTCTATATCTGAGTCATCCGTGGATTTATACATTCCTGTATATTCTTCTGGATGGTCTGGCAGGAGGTTTATTTGCCTGTATCTCTCTGGCAGGAACGCTGTATGTAACAGGCCGATTTGTAGTTTTGATGCTGCCATTTACAGTCCAAATGTTTCTATATGTACTTGCCCTGACGGTTCCGCCGTTGTCCCCGGTGAGTTTTTTAAGTCCGGCTCAGCCGGCATCTGCAGTACCGGGTGTTTTAATCGGTGAGGCACTGATTGTGATGATGATTGTGTATCTATGCTATTATCGCAAGGGATTAAAAGACGAGTTCCTATCATAAAAGGATTGGGAGAACCAGACAATGAAAAGTTTACAAATGATAAAATTTGATTTCATACATTTCCGGCTGTACCACAGGAATCGTTTTCTGCTGCCATTACTATTTGGCGCAGCCAGCTATCTTCTTGTATCTGTTATGTCTGCCCGGGCACAGGAAGCTTCTGCCGCTGTGGAAGGAATCTGGGGAATGGAGCCGGAGCAAGTGTCCTTTATGGAATGGTGGTATTATATTTTTTCCGGTTTGGAAGTATTGCAATATCAGGATCGGTTTCAGGTTCCGGCAGGATGGATTGTGTCAAATTTACTGTTTTTATATTCCTTATCCGGATATATTTCCCTGTCCAGAACAGGAATGGGAAAGCTTGCCATGATAAAATGCGGCTCATTTATCCGGTGGATATTGGGAAAAAGTGTACTCAATCTGGTATCTGTTGTGGTATACTATGGGTTGATGGTATGTCCGGTTCTTTTGTGGACCGGATTGCAGGGGAATTTCTTTTCCTCTCTCAGACCGGAGATTCTGGACAGTCTGTCCATTCCGTATCTGAGGGAAGGAACGGAACATCCTTTGTTTCTTCTTGTTTTTTTACCCATCCTATGTTCTTTTTCCCTGGTTTTTCTGATGGAACTGTTGGAATTATACTTTGGTGCCACGATATCATTTCTATCCATGGCAGTTGCCATGGTGGCGTCGGCCTATCTTGCATGGCCGGTTTCCGATAGCCTCTTTGTCATGTTGCGAAGGACAACGCTGACGGTGGAGGGAACCATACCCTGGATACAGATTGTTATGATGTTATCCGGCTCCACCCTGGTTTCACTGATTCTTAGCTGGATGAAGTGCAGAACCATGGATGCGGATTTGGAAAGTGAGAAAAAATAAGGAGATAACCATGAAGAAAAAAAGATTACGGATACTGTTATTCTGCATACTGATTGGCGGGATTGCCGGCGTTTCTGTCCGTTATATGACATTGAATCAAAAATATCCAAAAACAAAGGAAGTGGTCTATGAAACGGGAGAACCCCTTGTTCTGGAAGAGATTCAAATCATCATGAATGCAAAGACCGTGTATCAACAGGAAGAATTTTTCGAAACCTATGGTATCACAGATGGGATGGTAACGGACTATTACGAATATCATCCCACTGTTTTTCTGGTGGCAGATTTCCAGTTAAAAAATATAGGATTGGAAACCAGAAATTATCAGGAAGCGTTTTCCGAGGATGCCGTGGAGTATCAGACCTTTGCCAATGGTGAAGACAGTTACCTTTTTCCTTATATCAATCCTGAGGAAAAGAACTGGGATGGAGACCTGGAGCCGGGGGAAGAGAAACAGGTTTCTCTGGTTTTTCCTGTTCCGAAGGATCTTATGACAGAGGAACACTGGAAGAAGGCTGAAATGCTGCCCTATCAGATTGTATTGCGGAATTATCCGGAAAAAATCATTTTGAGATAAGAATAAATATAGGATGAGGAATTGTACATGAAGATTTATTTTGCGCCCCTGGAGGGAATTACAGGTTATATTTACAGGAGGGCTCACCATAAATATTATGGGGGAATAGAAAAATATTTTACGCCCTTTCTTTCGCCTACACAAAATCCTGATATGACAAATCGGGAATTTCAGGATGTTTTACCGGAACACAATGAAGGGATGTACGTTGTGCCGCAGATTCTTACCAACCGCAGCGATTATTTTATCCGCACGGCTCTTGTGTTGAAGGAAATGGGGTATGGAGAAATTAATTTGAATTTGGGATGCCCTTCCGGAACTGTGGTGGCGAAGAAAAAAGGAGCCGGATTCCTTGCTTTCCCGGAAGAATTATTCCGATTTCTGGATGACATTTACTCCGGATTAGAGATGAAGATTTCTATTAAGACAAGGATTGGAGTGGAATCAGCGGAGGAATTTCCTGCATTGACAGACATCTTCCGGCAATTTCCGGTGTGTGAATTAATCATTCATCCAAGAGTGCAAAAGAGTATGTATCGGGGAGTTCCGGATATGGATTGTTTTTCTGCTGCTTATGAATCTTACTCCGGACTCCTTTGTTACAATGGAGATATTACTACGGTTCAAAGTTATGAGAACATAGTAGGACATTATCCGAATCTGGACAGTGTGATGATTGGAAGAGGGCTTTTGTCAAGCCCTTTCCTGGGGGAGGAGATACAGGGGAAACAAAACCCGGATTTCAGGCGATTTTTAGAATTTCATGATGAAATTCTTCATGGATATATGGAGATAATGTCCGGAGACCGGAATACATTATTTAAAATGAAAGAATTATGGTTTTATTTCATACAGATGTTTCCGGGAAAAGAAAAAATATATAAGAAAATAAAGAAAGCAACGACCATTGCAGAATATCAGTCTGCAGTTGAGCTTCTGTTTCAGGAAGGAGAAAAAAGCCAATGAAAACAATTACTTACGAAGATATTGTAAAGAATGAGGAAATTAATACTTATATGGCAATGGGAAATGAATCTCTGGGCGTTTTGGGGTACACCGATCATTCCAGAGGACATGCAGCGAAGGTTGCTGCCGTGGCGGGAGCTTTATTACAAGATCTCGGTTATTCTCAAAGGGAAGTAGAACTGGCAAAAATCGCAGGATATATGCATGACATAGGAAATTCTGTGAATCGCATGGATCATGCTCATTCCGGAGCTATTA